>JAJYQP010000032.1 GCA_021794525.1 Pseudomonadota bacterium
GGCGGACGGGCGCGCGCACGGGCTGCGGCGTGGGCGCGGGTCGCTCGCCGGTCGCGCGGTCGAGGAAGTCGTCGCTGGCGGCCTGGTCGGCCTCTCCGCCGCGGTTCGCGCCGGGCTCTCCGTCGACGCCGAAGGGGGGCTGGTCGCGGGTACGGCCGACCTCGTCGATGCCGCCTGCCTCACCGGCGGCGGGGCGCGGGCGTTCGACCAGATTGCCCTGCTCGTCGATGAAATAGTAGTCCTCGGGATTGCCCTGCATGGCCTCCTCGTCGGGCTCCAGCTGCCAGTCGGGAAGCTTGAGCTCGGTCTGGAACTGCTCGACCGGGCGCTTCGCCACGGCATAGCGCATGTAGGCGGAAAAGGCCCGCGCCGGGGCGGTGCCGCCCTGGAGCCCGGGGACCACCTTGTTGTCGTCGCGGCCCATCCACACGCCGGTGGTGATGCCGCTGGAGAAGCCGACGAAATAGCCGTCCTTGTTGGACGAGGTCGTGCCGGTCTTGCCCGCCACCGGCCGCCCGATCTGCGCCGCGCGGCCGGTGCCGGTGCTGACCGCGGTCTGGAGGAGGTCGGTCATCGCGGCGGCGACATAATCGGGCACGAGCGGGACCGAATTGGCCTTCTCGTGGGTATAGAGCACCTCCCCGCTGGAGGATGTGACCTTGAGGATGCCGTAGGGTTCGACCGACTGCCCCCGCGCGGCGACGGCGGCGAAGGCGCGGGTCATGTCGATCAGGCGCACCTCGTTGGAGCCCAGTACCATCGAGGGATAGGTGCTGATCGGCGTGGTGATGCCGAAGCGCCGGGCCATGGAGGCGACGGAGCCGAAGCCGACCTCGTTGCCGAGCTGGGCGGCGACGGTGTTGATCGAGTAGGCGAAGGCGGTGCGAAGGTCGATCTCGCCCACGTTGCGGCCCGAGGAGTTGCGCGGGCTCCACCCGTCGATGGTGACCGGGGTGTCGACCACGCGGTCGTCGGGCTTGTAGCCGGCCTCGAGCGCGGCGAGATAGACGAAGAGCTTCCAGGCCGAACCCGGCTGGCGCAATGCGTTTGTAGCGCGGTTGTAGTTGGTTCGCACATAGTCGGTGCCGCCAACCATCGCCAGCACCGCCCCGTCCCGGTCCAGGCTGACCAGCGCGCCCTGCGCCCCCTTGGGCGCGTTGGAGGCAATGGAGGCGGCGGCGGCCCGCTGCATGCCGGGATCGATCGTGGTCCAGACCTCGATCGGCTCGCTGGTCTCGGGCAGCAGCACGTCGAGCTGCGGCAGCGCCCAGTCGGTGAAATATCGCGCCGAGTTCTGCGCCGTCTCGGTCTTCAGCTTGACGGTCGAGGGATCGACCTGCGCCTGCACGGGGGAGATGTAGCCCTGCTCGCGCATCAGCCGCAGCACCACCTCGGCGCGGCCGACGGCGGCGTTGATGTCGGCGGTGGGGGAGTAGTTGCTGGGCGCCTTGACCATGCCCGCGATGATCGCCGCCTCGGCCACCGACAGCCTGGTGCCGGGATGGCTGAAGAAGGTCCGGCTGGCGCTGTCGATGCCATAGGCCCCGCCGCCGAAATAGACCTTGTTCAGATAAAGCTCGAGGATCTGCTGCTTGGAGAACTTCGCCTCCAGCGCCAGCGCCAGGATGCCCTCGCGCGCCTTGCGGTCGAGCGAGCGGTTGTTGTTGAGGAAGACGTTGCGGGCGAGCTGCTGGGTGATGGTGCTGGTGGCCGACACGCGCTTGTCGCCCGTCACCGCGACATAGACCGCGCGGGCGAGGCCGAGCGGATCGACGCCGGGGTGCATGTAGAAGCGGCGGTCCTCCACCGCGACCATCGCGTCCTTCATCGGCTGCGGGATACGTTCCCACGGGATCCATTCGCCGTAGTTGGGGCCGAGCTCCGCGATCTCGCTGCCGTCGCGGGCGCGAACCACGATGGTCTGCGCGTTCTGGGTCGCCTTGAGCTGGTAGAAGCTGGGCAGGGACCGGGCCGCGAAGGCCACCGCGATGCCGAGGAAGACCGCGCCGAGGAGCGCGAGTACGCCGCCCCAGATCGCGACCCGCTTCATCCAGAAGCCGAACCGGCTGCCACCTTCGGGCCGCGCCGCCTTCGCCCGCGCGGCGCCGCGCTTCTCGCGCTCGGCCCGTGCGCGGCGATCCCCTCGCTTGTCCATGCGCGCCAAGGGCCCGGTCTCAGTCTTCTGGCTCGAAATCGAGCGCGGCGGAATTGATGCAGTAGCGCAGCCCCGTCTCGCCCGGACCGTCTGGGAAGACGTGGCCGAGATGCCCTTCGCAGTTCGAGCAGAGGACTTCGGTGCGGATCATGCCGTGGCTGCTGTCGCGATGTTCCTCCACCGCGTCACCCTCTGCGGGCGCGGTGAAGCTCGGCCAGCCCGAGCCGCTGTCGTATTTGGCGTCGCTGGTGAAGAGCAGCTGGCCGCAGGCGGCGCAGTGGTATTCGCCCGCCGCCTTGTTGGTGTTGAGATCGCCGGTGAACGCCCGCTCCGTCCCCTTCTCGCGCAGGATATGGTATTGCTCCGGCGTCAGCTTCTCCCGCCATTCGGCTTCGGTGAGGTTTTTCGGATCGCTCATCTCTCGACTCCTATCCCGGTCGGACCGCCAGGTCCGCAAGGCCGACCGCAGGTGCCCGGCGCGCAGCGCCGGGATAGAGCCGGGGACAAGCCGACGGAAGTCGGCTCACGCATCGACGAGAGCATAATGCGACGGCGGCTGGATGCCTTCCATCTTTTCCTGCAACAGCGGGCGGAAGCTGGGGCGGCTCTTGAGCACGGCGTACCACGCTTTCGCCTGCTCGTGCCCTGTCCAGTCGATCCCGCCGAGATAGTCCGCAACCGAGATCTGCGCCGCCGCGCCGATGTCGGCAAGGCTCAGCATCGGCCCCGCCAGCCAGTTGCGCGTATCGACCAGCCAGTCGAGGTAATAGAGATGTTCGTGCGCAGCCTTCATCGCCTCGCGCAGCGCGCGCGAATCGGGCGGCTGGCGGGTGACGACGCGCTTCAGCATCTTTTCCGAGAGCAGCGGGCCCGTGATGTCGGCATAGAAATTCTCGTCGAACAGGGCGACGAGGCGGCGGATTTCCGCCCGCGCGGCGCTGCTGCCGGTGAGGAGCGGGTTGCGCTCCACCGTTTCTTCGAGGAATTCGCAAATCGCGCGGCTGTCGGCCAGAGCAACGCCGCGCGCGGTGTCGGCCAGCACCGGGGTGCGCCCCGCGTGGTTGAGCCGCGCAAGGTCCTCCCCCCGCTCCCACGGATGGGAACGGACCAGCTCGTAGGCGACGTTCTTCTCCCCCAGCACAAGGCGGACCTTGCGGCTGAAGGGGCAGAGCGGGAATTGATGGAGTTGCCACATCGTCGCGACGACCCTTGCCGCATCACCGCGGCAAAATCCACCGGTCGAAAACGGTTTTAATCGGTAGGTTGGGTGAGGCGGGCGAGATCGGCGGCAGGCAGCGCCTCGCGCATCCGTTCGGCCATGTTGCGCAGCTGCGGGATGAGGTCGGCGAAGGCGCCGCTCATGCCCGCCATCGCGTCCATCGCGCGGGGCAGCTGGCGCTCGATCTGGCGCGGCACGGCCCCGGCGCCGGGCGCCATCTTGCGCAGCGTCGCGTCGCGGTCGATGCGGCGCGGGTCTTCGCCCGCCGCCTCGGCCATGGGGGCGAGGATCGGGGCGAGCGGGATGTCGAGGAGTGCCTCGCTCATCGCGCCCATCGCGCGGGCCAGCGCCTGCTGGCGCGCCGGATCGCCCAGCGTGCGCGCCATGTGGTCGAGATCCGGCTCGGCCGGCGTTTCGGCGAGAGCCGGAGCGGCAAGCGCGAGCAGGGGAAGGGCGAGAATCAGGCGGCGCATGGGCTTGGAGTCCTTGAAACTTGTGCCAGATGCCTAGCGTTCGACCGCTGAACGGAGCGTGAAGGCTCAGAGGCCCGCGGCTTCGAGCAGTACGAGGCAGCCGGGCACTGCGTCCGCGACGGCCGCATCGTTCTTCAGCGTCGAAAGCTGCACCGCCGCCAGCGCCTGGATCGCTGCGCGGTCGGCACCGGTTTCCTCCATGATGCGCGCCGCGCTGCGGACGAAGAACTCCCGGCCCTTCGTGTCGAGGGGCGGCCAGCTCGCGGCGGCGGGCTTGCCTGCGGCCTGCATTTTCGCGCCCATGGCAAACACCACCCCGCACCTTAGCGCGGCGGCTTGCGGCGCGCTCAGTGCGGGCAGCGGCGGCGATGGTGCCTGCTCGACCGGGGTGGCGGAAGCGGCTTGGGCGGCGACGAGAGCGAGGGCGGAGACAAACGAAAGCATGCTCATTCCTAGCCGGCCGAACATGAACCGCAAGCCGTGCTTGCCGCTGCCGCCCGGCGTGCCTAGTCAGCTGCTTCGAGTGGGAGAGCCGATTCCATGAAAACCCGCGCCGCCGTCGCCTTTGCCGCCAAGCACCCGCTCGAGATCGTCGAGCTCGACCTCGAAGGGCCGAAGGCGGGCGAGGTTCTGGTCGAGATCAAGGCGACCGGCATCTGTCATACCGACGCCTACACGCTCGACGGGCTCGACAGCGAGGGGATCTTCCCGAGCGTGCTCGGCCACGAAGGCGCAGGCATCGTGCGCGAAGTCGGGGCCGGGGTCACCAGCGTGAAGCCGGGCGATCACGTGATCCCGCTCTACACTCCCGAATGCGGCACGTGCAAAACCTGCCTGTCGGGCAAGTCGAACCTGTGCACCGCCATCCGCGCCACGCAGGGCAAAGGGCTTATGCCCGACGGCACCACGCGGTTCTCCTACAAGGGGCAGCCGATCTACCACTACATGGGCTGCTCGACCTTTTCGAACTTCACCGTCCTGCCCGAGATCGCCGTGGCGAAAATCCGGGCGGACGCGCCGTTCCACACCAGCTGCTATATCGGTTGCGGCGTGACCACCGGGGTCGGCGCGGTGGTCAACACGGCCAAGGTCGAGCCGGGCGACACCGTCGCGGTCTTCGGGCTGGGCGGGATCGGCCTCAACGTCATCCAGGGCGCGAAGCTTGCGGGCGCGAGCGTCATTCTCGGCATCGACATCAATCCGGAGCGCGAGGAGTGGGGCCGCCGCTTCGGCATGACCCATTTTATCAACACCCGGGGCATGAGCCGCGAGGAAGTGGTGGCCAGGGTAGTCGAACTGACCGACGGCGGCGCCGACTACAGCTTCGATGCGACCGGCAACACCGATGTGATGCGCACCGCGCTCGAATGCTGCCACCGCGGCTGGGGCACCAGCATCATCATCGGCGTGGCGGAGGCGGGCAAGGAAATCGCCACCCGGCCGTTCCAGCTCGTCACCGGGCGCAACTGGCGCGGCACCGCCTTCGGCGGCGCCAAGGGCCGGACCGACGTGCCGAAGATCGTCGATATGTACATGGACGGCCGGATCCCCATCGACCCGATGATCACCCACGTCCTCAAGCTGGAGGAGATCAACAGGGGTTTCGAGCTGATGCACGCGGGCGAGAGCATCCGCAGCGTGGTGGTTTACGACTGAACGAGAACGAGAGGAGCAAGCATATGTATTCCCACATGATGGTCGGTTCGAACGATATCAACAAGGCGAAGCGGTTCTACGACGCCACCTTCAAGGCGATGGGCGGGAGCGAAGGCCGGATGGACGAGAAGGGGCGCCTGATCTACCTGCACAACGGCGGCATCTTCATCGTCACCAAGCCGATCGATGGGCAGCCGGCGACACGTGGCAACGGCTGCACCATCGGCTTCGGCATGACGCCCGAGCAGGCCGATGCCTGGCACCGCGCGGGCGTGGAGAACGGCGGCACCGCGATCGAGGACCCGCCGGGCGTCCGCGGCGAGGGCACCCCCAACGCCATGTATCTCGCCTATCTGCGCGATCCCGATGGCAACAAGCTCTGCGCGCTGCACCGGATGGGTTCGTAAGCGCGTCGATGCGCGGCGAGGCGGGGCTGCGGGGCGATCTCGAGGCTCTGGCGATCCCCTTCGCCGAGCACGAGCATGAGGCGGTGTTCACGGTCGAGGAAAGCCGGCGGATCGACGTCGACTTTCCCGGCCTGCACACCAAGAACCTGTTTTTGAAGGATACGGCGGGCGCGTTCTGGCTGGTGACCGTGCCTGCCGAGGCGCGTGTGGACCTCAAGGCGCTGCCGGCTGCGATCGGCTGCAAGCGGGTGAGCTTCGGCAAGGCCGAGGACATGGCGCGGCTGATCGGAATCAGTCCCGGCAGCGTGACGCCCCTCGCCATGATCAATGCCGCGCCCGGCAGCGTGACCGTGGTGATAGAGGAGGGGCTGGCGGCGGCGGACCGCGTCAACGTCCACCCTCTGCGCAACACGGGAACCCTCGGCCTTGCGGGAGCGGACATCCTGCGGCTGCTTTGCCACTGGGGCCACGCGCCGGTCGCGGCGACCATACCGCTCGCGGGCTAGGGGCCGCGCGACAGCTCGAACAGGGCGAACTCGGCGCGCCAGTTGGCGCCCAGGACCGAGTGAAGCCCGCCGAGCCCTTTCGCGTCGGCGAAGAACCAGCGGCGCCGGATGGTGATGCTCATCGTGTCTGCCAGCGCCTCGAAATCGGCGATGGTGACGTGGTGAATGTTGCCCGTCTCGAACCAGCTGACCGGCAGGGCGCGGGTGACCGGCATCCGCCCACCGAACATCAGCGCCGCGCGGGTGCGCCAATGCGCGAAATTGGGAAAGCTGACGAAGGCGGTGCGTCCCACGCGCAGCAATTCGTCGAGCAGCAAGTCGGGCCGCATTGCGGTCTGGAGCGTCTGGCCGAGAACGGCGTAGTCGAAGCCGGCGTCGGGATAGTCGGCCAGGTCGCGCTCGGCATCGCCTTGCACCACGCTGAGCCCGCGCGCGACGCACTCCGCCACCAGCGCCGCGTCGATCTCCATGCCGCGCGCATCGACGCCCTTGGTGTCGCGCAAGGTGGTGAGCAGCGCGCCGTCCCCGCAGCCGACGTCGAGCACGCGTGTATCGGGCGCGATCTGCCGGGCAATCACCGCGAGATCGGGGCGCAGGCTCATCCCAAAAACCCCGCCACCACCCGGTCGAGCGCGGGGACGTCGAGCAGGAAGCTGTCGTGGCCGAAGGGGGCCGACAGTTCGACGAAGCTTACCGGCGCGCCGGCGGCGTTGAGCGCGTGGACGAGGTGGCGGCTTTCACTGGTGGGGTAGAGCCAGTCGGAATCGAAACTCACCACGCAGAACCGCGCAGTGGCACCCGCAAAGGCTTCGGCGAGGCGGCCGCCATGCTCCTCGGCGAGGTCGAAGTAGTCCATCGCCCGCGTGATATAGAGGTAGCTGTTGGCATCGAACCGCTTGGTGAAGCCGCTGCCCTGGTAGCGGAGGTAGCTTTCGACCTGGAAGTCCGCGTCGAAGCCGAAGCTCTTGGCATCGCGGTCCTGCAAACTGCGGCCGAATTTGTCGGTCAGGCCGTCCTCGGAAAGATAGGTGATATGCGCCGCCATGCGCGCCACCGCCAGGCCCGCGTCGGGCGCCGCGCCGCCGTAATAGTTGCCGCCCGCCCAGTTGGGGTCGGCCATGATCGCCTGCCGTCCGACCTCGTGAAAGGCGATATTCTGCGCCGAATGCCGCGCCGTGGTGGCGATGGCGAGCACCCTTGCGGCGCGCTCCGGCCAGTTGGCGGCGAGGCTCAGCGCCTGCATCCCGCCCATGCTGCCGCCGACGACTGCGTGGAGCCGATCGATCCCCAAAGCATCGAGCAGTGCGACATGGGCGCGCACCATGTCGCGGATGGTGATGACGGGGAAGCGCATGGCGTGAGGCGCGCCGTCCGCACCATCGCTGGCGGGCCCGGTCGAACCCATGCAGCTGCCGATGACATTGGGGCAAATAACGTGGAAGCGGGCCGTGTCGATCGGCTTGCCCGGCCCGACCATCCGGTCCCACCAGCCCGATTTGCCGGTGACCGGGTGCGCGCTGGCAACATACTGGTCGCCGGTCAGTGCGTGGCAGACCAGGACCACGTTCGATCGGTCCGCTGCCAGCGTCCCATAGGTTTCATAGGCGATCTCGACGCCCGCAAGCGCACCGCCGCCGTCCAGCGGCAGCGGTTGGGCAAGCATGAGGGACCGATGCGCCGGGGCCATGACAGGCGCTTAACCGCTCCGCATTGGCTTGTCGAAGGGACGTTTTTGCTTATGGAACCGCGCATGACCGGACCCGCGCTGAAGCCCTGGATCGCCGACATCCACGCCTATGTCCCCGGCACCTCCGAAGGCGTGGACGGCAAGCCGCTGGTCAAGCTGTCCTCGAACGAGAACCCGCATGGCGCCAGCCTGGCGGTCCATGCCGCCTTGGCGGAGGCGCGCAATCCCGCGCTCTATCCCGACCCTGACGCCACCGCACTGCGCCGCGCGATCGGGGCGGCGCATGGCATCGATCCGGCGCGGATCGTCTGCGGTGCCGGTTCGGGCGAGCTGCTCCATTGCGCGGTGCAGGCCTTTGCCGGGCCGGGGGAGGAGGTGCTGTTCTCGCGCTATTCCTTCTCGCTCTATCCGCTGCTGGCGAAGAAGGTCGGGGCGGTGCCGGTGTTGGCCGCGGACGATGACTACGCCGCCTCGGTCGATGCGCTGCTGGCGGCGGTGACGCCCGGCACGCGCGTTGTTTTGCTCGACAATCCCAACAACCCGGTCGGCAGCTTCCTTCCCGCGAGCGAGGTGGCGCGGCTCCATGCCGGGCTGCCCGAGGACGTGCTGCTCGTCGTCGACCAGGCCTACGCCGAATATCTCGGCGCGGGCGAGGACGACGGCGGACTAGCGCTCGCAGCAGCGCACGCGAACGTGCTGGTCACGCGGACCTTCTCCAAGGCTTACGGCATGGCGGGCGAGCGGGTCGGCTGGGCGACGGGCGCACCGGCGCTGATCGATGCCCTCAACCGTTTGCGCGGCGCCTTCAACGTCACCGCGAGCGGGCAGGCGGCAGCGCTCGCGGCGCTGGGCGATGCCGGGTTCGTGGCCCGCTCCGCCACCGAGAATGCGGTGGCGCGCGCGGGTTTCGAAGCGGCCATCGCCGCGCTCGGCAACCACGGCCTGCGCGCCATTCCCAGCCGCGCCAACTTCGTGCTCGTGCTGTTCGAAGGGGCGCTGACCGCCGAAGCCGCACTGCGCTCGCTCGAGGCTGGCGGCTACGCCGTGCGCCACCTGCCCGGACAGGGACTCGGCCATGCGCTGCGCATTACCGTGGGAACGCGGGAAGACATGGCGGAGGTTGTGCGCATCCTCGCCGCCGCCACCGTAGCCGCCGCATGAGCTTCCAGCGCGTCGCCATCGTCGGGCTGGGACTCCTTGGCGGTTCGCTCGGCCTCGCGATCGGGCGCGCGTTGCCGGACTGCGCGACGACCGGCTTCGATGCGGACGCAGGCGTCCGCGCCCGCGCCGCGGAACTTGGCCTCGTCGGACGGGTTTGCACGACGGTGGCAGAGACGGTCGCGGATGCCGACCTCGTGATCCTGTGCGTACCCGTCGGCGCGATGGGCGCAGCAGCCCGCGCGCTCGCCGGCTCGCTCCCGCCCGGCTCAATCGTCTCGGACGTCGGCTCGTCCAAGCGGCGGGTGGCCGAAGTGCTGCGCGAAGCTCTCCCCGGCGTCACGGTCATCCCCGCGCACCCTGTCGCCGGGACGGAGCGCAGCGGGCCCGATGCGGGCTTTCCCGACCTGTTCCACAATCGCTGGTGCATTCTGACCCCGGATGCCGATGCGGCGCCCGAGGCCACAGCAAGACTGGCCGAATTCTGGACCGCACTCGGCGCACGGGTCGAGGTGATGGACGCGGCGCACCACGATCTCGTGCTCGCGGTTACCAGCCACATCCCCCACCTCATCGCCTTCACCATCGTCGGCACCGCGTCGGACCTCGAGCAGGTGACACAGGGAGAAGTGATCAAGTATTCGGCAGGCGGCTTCCGCGACTTTACCCGCATCGCGGCGAGCGATCCCACGATGTGGCGCGACGTCTTCCTCTCCAACCGGGACGCGGTGCTGGAGGTGCTGGGGCGGTTCACCGAGGATCTCACCGCCATGCAGCGCGCGGTCCGGTCCGGCGACGGCGACGCGCTTTATGCGCTGTTCGAGCGCACCCGCGCGATCCGCCGCCAGGTCATCGAACAGGGCCAGGACGACGCGCGTCCCGACTTCGGGCGCAAGGACCACTGATCATTCGTTGAGCGCGTTGATCGCGTCGAGCACGCGCGCTTCCACCTCGTCGCGCGGCAGACCCGCCGGGATGGGCGCGCCGAAGCGATAGGTGATCGGGCGGCTGGTCTTGAGCCAGCGATGGTAGGTCGGCCCGCTGTCGACCGCCACCGGCACCACCGGCAGGCCGAGCACCTTGTAAAGCCCCGCGAAACCGGCCTGTAGCGGGCGGCGCTCCCCATGCGGGACGCGCGTGCCTTCGGGGAAGATCACCAGCGGGCGCCCCTCGGCGGACAGCTTGCGCGCCTGCCGCATCATCGCCATCAGCGTCTTCGCCCCTGCCTCGCGGTCGACCTCCACGAGGCCATAGGCCCGCGCCGCCGGGCCCCAGCCGGGGATGCGGAACAGCTCCGCCTTAGTGAATACGCCGGGGAGGTGGAACAGCGTCGGTGCGTCGATCGCCTCGAAGAAACTCTCGTGCTTGATGGCATAGAGCACGGGCTCGTCGGCAGGTTTGCCCTCGATCACCAGCGGGACACCCAGCAGCCGCGTCACGCACCAGCGCTGGAGCCCGCTCCAGGCGTGGACGAAACCGCGGAACAGCTTCGGGTCGAAGGGGCTGGTGACGAAGGCCCCGAAGGTGACGACGAAGGAGCCGATCCAGAAGACGGTGTAGAAGGCAATGTTTCGCAGCAGGATCATTGCGGCTCAGCCTTGCGTGATCAGTGCCGCGAGCAGCTTGTTGTATTCGAGGAACAGCTGGCCGAGCGCCGGGTCTGACGGCACGGCGTCCTCGATAACCGCGACATGGTCGGGGATGGTATGGCGAAGCTCCGCCGCGGCCCGCCGCATGTGCCAGTCGGTGGTGACGAGGCGGACGGTGCGCACGTCGTTGCTGATCAGCCACTGCGCCGCCTCGCCCGCATTGCTGCGCGTGTCGGTGGCGAGGAAGCCGAGCGTGACGCAGCACGTCATCTCCTGCGCGCGGACGTGGAATTCGGAGGCGAACTCCTTCGGCCTTACCTCGGGATCGACGCCGGAGACGAACATCCGCTTGGCATCGCCGTCGCGCATCACCTCCAGCCCGCGCGCGATCCGGCCCGGGCCGCCGGTGGGAACCAGCACGGCATCGGTCTTCGTATGGCCGATCGGCCCGGGCAGGGTCACCGCGAACCACAGAAAGGCGGCGGCGTAGATCAGGAATACGAGGCCGGCGAGGCGGGCAATCACAGCATTCTCCCAAGCCGCGCCAGCACGGTGCGGCGCGCGGTGTACAAGGCGACGCCTGCCATGATGACGGGAACCAGCGCCACCAGCAACCAGTCGAGCGCAGACAGCGCGCCACGTTCGACGACCCCCGCCTGAAGGGCCGCGAACCGGCCGCCGAGCAGCGCCAGCGCCCCGCCGCCGAGCAGCAGTCCGATCGCCCCGCCCAGCGCCGCGTCGAGCAGGACCGAGCGTTCGAACAGCCGCGCGATCTGCGCATCGCCGGCGCCAAGGTGATGGACGATCTCGATCGTCGCGCGATTGACGTCGAGCGCGTTGCGCGCCGCCAGCCACACCGCCGCCGCGCTCGCCAGCGTGAGCAGGCCGATCAGCACCAGCGCGAGCCAGCGCAGCGCCGTGATGACGCCGAACACCGGGCCGAGCCAGTCGGCCTGCGCGTCGATCCGGGCGGAGGGAGCGGACTTGGCAAGGCTGCCCCGCAGGCGCGACAGGGCGGCCTTATCCGCATCGCCCGTCAAACGCACCTCGATAAGCGCCGGCAGTGCCACGACCTCGGAGTTCGCCGCCTCGCCCAGCCAGGGTTCGACGAGGCTCTCGACCTCGGCTTGCGGCACGCGCCGCACTTTGGCAACGCCCGGTGCGGTCGCCAGCGCCTCGGCCGCACGGCGCGCCTGCGCTTCGCGGGCGGAGGCGTTGGCCTCGACGACCTGGACCGTGACGCCGCCCTCCAGACCGCTACGGGCCTCGCTCGCGAAATTGGCGAGCGAGATCGCTCCCCCTGCCGTAAGCACCGTCAGCGCGACCATGATCGCGATCACCCAGGGCATCGGCCCGCCCAGGCTGGCGGCGGGCAGCACCTGCGCCGTCCGCTGCGAACCGATGGCGGCATCGCGGGAGAGCGGCAACCTCATGCCCGCACCGTCGCCGCCTCGCGCCGCGGGGGGTAGCGCAGCGCGCCGGTCGGGTCCGACAGCCGTCCGCCGTCGAGCCGCATGATGAGCGAATCCGGCACCTTGCGCAGCAGGGTCACGTCATGGGTCGCGACCACCACGGTCGTTCCCAGCCGGTTTAGCGATTCGAACAGGCGCAGCAGCTTGAGCGCCATCTCGGGATCGACGTTGCCGGTCGGCTCGTCGGCCACGAGCAGTTCCGGCCGGGCGATGACCGCTCGGGCTATCGCGACGCGCTGCTGCTCCCCGCCCGACAGCGTCGCGGGCCGGGCATCGGAGCGCGCCCCCAGCCCGACCCAGTCGAGCATGTCGGCGACCGGCTGACGCAGCTCGTCCTCGCTCACGCCCGAAAGCCGCAGCGGCAGCGCGACATTGTCGAAGGCAGAGAGGTGGGGGACGAGGCGGAAGTCCTGGAACACCACCCCCAGCCGCCGCCGCAGCGCGGGCAGGCGCTCGCGCGGGAGCATTATGACGTCGGTGCCGAACATGCGGATCGCCCCGCGCGAGGGGCGCTGGGCGAGGTAGAGCAGCTTGAGCAGCGAGGTCTTGCCCGCGCCGCTCGCCCCGGTGAGGAAATAGAAGCGCCCGGCGTGGAGCGTGAAGGACAGATCGCCCAGCACCTCGGTGCCCGTGCCGTAGCGCAGCCCGACATTGTCGAAACGCACGATATCGTCCGCGCCGGCCATCAGCGGGCCGAAATCGCCGGAGAAAGCGGGAAAAAGCGCGAAAAACGGGTGGATTGCATGGTGGCGAGGGCTATAGCGATGCTCCGGTGTGGAAAAAAGCCGCTCCGCCGCCCTGTCGACAGGGGATGCGCTTGTCGTGATTCGCACGGGTGCATAGACTCGCGTTCACCATGATCATCGCCTGCCCCGCGTGCGCCACGCGCTATGTCGTGCCCGACAGCGCGGTCGGCCCGGAAGGGCGAACGGTCCGGTGCGCCAAGTGCCGGCACAGCTGGTTCCAGGACGGGCCCGAAATCGCCGAACCCATCGCCGCCGCCTATGGTGGTTCGGGACCGAGCCCCGCATCCTCTGCGCCGCGCCCCGCCGCACCGCCGCAGCAGCGCGTAGAGGCGCAGGTCGAGCGGCCCGCGCCGCCGCCCGTCCCAAGGCCTGTGGAGGAGCCTCCAGTCGAGGCGCGCGCGCCCTCGTTCGACGACGCCGTCCAGGCGATGGCCGCACCGGAGGTCGAGAGCGTGTCCGCGGATTACCGCGAGGACTATGCCGAACCGACCTCCCAGCCGGAAGCGCCCGCATTCGACGCAGAGCCTCCGCCGCCGGTCGACTGGCAGGCCCGCGCGTCTGCCGAACCGGTTGCGGACGCCGACGAGGTCTCGCAGTTCGAGCACGGCGTCCCCTTCCGCCCGCGCCGCAACTGGCTGCGCTGGCTGACCTGGGGCGCGGGCGCCTTTGCTGCACTGGCGCTCGCGACCTTGGCGGCGATCCAGGCCTTCGGCCTTCCCGCCTGGCTCCCCATCGATCAGCCGCTGTTCGGCAGCGACCCCGGCCTGACGGTCGAGTTCCCCGCCAGCGAGCAGGAGCGCCGCACGCTCCCCAACGGAGCGGAGTTCTTCGGCGCGCGCGTGGTGGTGAAGAACGAGACGCGCGAAACCAAACCGGTGCCGCCGCTGCTGATCGTCCTGCGCGACGCGCGCGAGCGGGTGGTCTACAGCTGGGAGCTCGTCCCGCCGCAGCGCACGCTCGCTCCGGGCGAGGCGCAGACCATCAACGAGGCGATGACCGACGTGCCCAAATCGGCGGTCTATGCCGATATCGGCTGGGCCCCCCGCTAGGCATCAGGCGGCTCTCGCAAAGGGCTTGCGGGGGTGCGGGGCCGCTGCTAGGGGCGCGCACCTACCGGCGCCGGGCGGCCTTGCTCCCGCGCCATCTCCATGTGCGGTCGTGGCGGAATTGGTAGACGCGCAACGTTGAGGTCGTTGTGGGCGAAAGCCCGTGGAAGTTCGAGTCTTCTCGACCGCACCAGTCTTTTCCCAAATCGTGAGAAAATGGCCGCGCAGGCCCGCCCGCTGCCGCGTCAGGCGCGCAGCTCCGCCCATTCGGGGTGGCGATCGAACATCCGTGCGACATAGGAACACTGCGGCACGATGCGGAAGCCGTGCTCCTGCGCGTCGGCGACCAGCGCCTTGATCAGTTCCGCCGCGACGCCGCGCCCGCCGATGGGTCGCGGGACGATGGTATGGGTCGCGATGCGCACGCCATCGCCCGCGCTTTTCCAGTCGAGATGGCCGGTTTCCCGCGCCCCCGCGACTTCGGCCACATAGCGGCCCGAACCGCCGCCGCCCCGGTGCGTGACGGTGACCGCGGGTTTTTCGCCTGGCATGGAAACTTTCTCCTTCTTGCGCCGAACGGGGGGCACCTTAAGGGCGTTCCCGATGCGCGCGCCAGTCAAGCCCTTCCTCTCCGACAACGCAGCCCCGGTCCATCCGCAGGTGTGGGCAGCGATGCAAGCCGCCGATGCGAGCGATTCTCCCTATGACGGCGACGCGCTGTCGCAGCGGCTCGACGCGGCGTTCGGAGAACTGTTCGGGCGCGAGGTGGCGGTGCTGTGGGCGGCGACGGGCACGGCGGCCAATTGCCTAGCGCTCGCGACCATGGTCCAGCCGCATGGCGGGGTCGTCTGCCACCGCGAGGCGCATATCGAGGTGGACGAGGGCGGCGCGCCCGGCTTCTATCTCCACGGCGCGAAGCTGATGCTGGCGGAAGGCGAGGGCGCGAAGCTCACGCCCGATGCCATTCGCGCGGTGATCGACCCGATCCGCGACGACGTCCACCAGGTCCAGCCGGATGCGATCTCGATCACCCAGGCAAGCGAATACGGCCGCAGCTATCGGCCTGCGGACATCGCCGCCATCGTCGCGCTGGCGCGGGCGCGTGGCCTGCGCCTGCACATGGACGGCGCGCGCTTCGCCAATGCGGCAGCCTTCCTCGGCACGGGCGCGGCGGGAGCGGCGGGTGCAGTCGATGCGCTCAGTTTCGGGTTCATCAAGAACGGCGGTATGGGCGCGGAGGCGGTGGTCTTCTTCGACCCTGGCCTCGCCGATGTCGCCCGCTATCGCCGCAAGCGCGCGGGGCACCTGCAATCCAAGGGGCGCTTCCTCGCGGCCCAGCTTCACGCCATGCTCGATGGCGATCTGTGGCTCGCCAATGCCCGCGCGGCCAATGCCGCCGCCGCCGAGGTCGCGGGCGCCTGCGGTACCCGGCTGATGCATCCGGTCGAGGCGAACGAACTGTTCGTGACGCTCAGCGCGGCCGAGCGGGAGGGGCTGCGGGGGCAGGGCTTCGCCTTCTACGACTGGGGCGCGGATGCCGCCCGCTTCGTCACCGCGTGGAACACCCGCGAGGAGCACGCCCGCGCCCTCGCCGCAGCGATTGCCGGACTGTGAGAGATCCGCAGCCCAACGCTGAGCCACCGCCGCACGCCTTGATGCGCCTCGGCATCGCCGGGCCGTTCCTGCTGGTCGCGCTGATCTGGGGATCGACCTGGTACGTCATCACCGGGCAGATCGGCGCGGCCCCGCCGAGCTGGGCGGTGACCTATCGCTTCGCGCTGGCGACCCCGGCGATGTTCGCGCTGGCGCTGGCGATGCGCCATTCGCTGCGGATGGCGCGGGCGGGCCACCTCCTCGCAGTGGCGCTCGGGCTGTTCCAGTTCGGCGGCAATTTCAACTTCGTCTACCGCGCGGAAGAGCACCTGACGAGCGGGATCGTGGCGGTGATGTTCGCGCTGCTGATGGTGCCCAATGCGATCTTCGGCCGGGCGCTGCTGGGCCAGAAGATCACCCGCCGCTTCGCGCTCGGCAGCGCGGTCGCCATCGTCGGGGTGCTGCTGCTGCTGGTGCACGAGGCGCGGCTGGCGCGGCTGGGCGGCAACGTGCCGCTGGGCGTGGCGCTGACGGTGGGCGGCATCCTCTCGGCCTCGATTGCCAATGTCATCCAGGCGAACGAGACCGGGCGCGCCTTGCCGCTGCCGAGCCTGCTCGCCTGGTCGATGCTCTACGGCACCGGGCTCGACGCGGCGATGGCCTGGGCGCTGGCGGGGGCGCCGGTCGTGCCGGCCAGTTCCGGGTTCTGGCTGGGGACCGCGTGGCTGGCGCTCGCGGGGTCGGTCGTCACCTTCCCGCTCTACTACGGCATCGTCCGCCAGATCGGCGCGGGGCGCGCGGCCTACAACAGCGTGGTGGTGGTGGTGATCGCCATGCTGATCTCCACCTTCGTCGAGGGTTACGCGTGGAGCCCGCTGGCCGCGGCCGGGGCGGCGCTGGGAACGATCGGAATGCTCATCGCGCTCCGCGCGCAGTCGGCCCCGACCGGTTGATTGCGACTCACGATGTGAAAGAGCCCGGATATAACAACCAAATAGGTTCCTACTGTCAAGGTTTTTGTTTCATACAGGCGCGTAGTCCTTCACGGAAGGTCGGGTAGCGCGGGGACCAGCCCGCCGCCCGCTTCAGTCGCCCGTTCGCCACCCTGCGGTTCTCGGCATAGAAGCCGCGCGCCATCGGGCCGAGGCCGGCCTCCTCCAGCGATTGCAGCGGGGGCGGGGCCGTCCCCAGCAGGCGCGCACCCAGTTCCACGACCGCGTTCTGACTCGCCGGCTCGTCGTCGGCGAGATTATACGCGCCCGGCGGCACCTCGGCGGCGATCGCGGCCGCGACCCCGCCGGCGATATCCTCGACATGGATGCGGCTGAAGACCTGCTCGGGCAGGTCGATGCGATGGGCCCTGCCTTCGCGCAGCCGGTCGAGCACCGAGCGGCCCGGCCCGTAGATGCCGGGCAGGCGGAACACCCGCGCGCCCAGCGCCAGCCAGCGCGCATCCGCCTCCACCCGCGCGCCCCGCCGCCCGCCGCCGACCGGCGAACCCTCGTCCACCCACGCCCCGCCGGCATCGCCATAGACGCCGGTGGAGGACAGGTAGCCGAGCCATCTGCCGCCCAGAGCATCGCCGTAGCGGTCCCGCACCGGGTCGCCGTCATCGTCGGGCGGAACCGAGGACAGAACGTGGCTGGCCCGTGCCAGCGCGCCGTGCACGGCGTCCTCGTCGCTGAAATCGATGGTGCCGCCTCGGCCGGTGCCCGCGACCTGCCAGCCGCGGGCCGTCATCGCGATGGCGATGCGTTCCGCCGAATACCCAAGGCCGAAAATGAACAGGGCGCCCATGCACACGTTCTACCCGCTGGACCTCATCGCGAAAGGCCCTAGATCGCCATCATGGACATCGCCCGCACTCCCTCCACCCCCGACGGCAACCCCGAGATGGCGGACGCTGCCGCCGCGCCCGCCGCCCCGGCCGAGATCTTCCGCAAGGACTACGCGCCGTTCCCCTGGACCGTGCCGAGCATCCACCTCGACTTCGCGCTTGGGCTGGAAGAGACTCTGGTCACGGCCACGCTCGAGGTTGCGCGCAATCCGAAAGGGGAGCCTTCGCCGACGATCCGGCTGAACGGGGACGGGCTCGACCTCGTCAGCCTCGCGGTCGACGCGATGGCTTGCGAGAGCCACACGATGGACGGCGAGGATCTTCTCGTCAGCCTGCCGGGCGAGGCGCATCGCCTGACCATCGTGACCCGCGTGAAGCCCACCGAAAACAGCCAGCTCATGGGGCTCTATGCCTCGAACGGTATGCTCTGCACGCAATGCGAGGCGGAGGGCTTCCGGCGGATCACCTTCTTCCCGGATCGGCCCGATGTGCTCAGCACCTACACCGTGCGAATGGCGGGGCCGAAGGCGCAGTTCCCGGTGCTGCTGTCGAACGGCAACCGCACCGGCGCGGGCGAGGACGGCGAGGCGCACTGGGCCGAATGGCACGACCCCTGGCCCAAGCCGAGCTACCTCTTCGCGTTGGTCGCGGGCGACCTCGTGGCGCGGCGCGACCGCTTCACGACCATGAGCGGCAAACCCGTCGATCTCGCGGTCTGGGTGCGTTCGGAGGACCTCGGGCGCACCGGGCACGCCATGGAATCGCTCAAGAAATCGATGAAATGGGACGAGGAAGCGTTCGGGCGCGAATACGACCTCGGCGAGTTCCACGTCGTCGCGGTCAGCGATTTCAACATGGGGGCGATGGAGAACAAGGGCCTCAACGTCTTCAACACCAAATACGTCCTCGCCGACCCGGAAACCGCGACCGACGGCGACTATGACGCCATCGAGGGCGTGATCGGGCACGAGTATTTTCACAACTGGTCGGGCAATCGCGTGACCTGCCGCGACTGGTTCCAGCTCAGCCTGAAGGAGGGCTTCACCGTGTTGCGCGACCAGCTGTTCAGCCAGGACATGAACAGCGCTGCGGTCAAGCGGATCGAGGATGTCCGGGTGCTCAGGAGCGTGCAGTTCCCCGAGGATTCGGGCCCGCTCGCGCACCCGATCAGGCCCGAGAGCTTCCGCGAGATCAGCAACTTCTACACCGCCACCATCTACAACAAGGGCGCCGAGGTCATCCGCATGATGCGGACGCTTGCGAATTTCGGGGCCGGCCCTGAGCGCTTCCGCGCCGGCACCGACCTCTATTTCGACCGACACGACGGCGAGGCGGCGACCTGCGAGGATTTCGTCGCCGCGATCGAGGACGGGACGGGGCTCGACCTCGGGCAGTTCCGCCGCTGGTACGAGCAGGCCGGCACGCCGCAGGTCACTGCCCGGCTGGCGAGCGAGGGCGGGCGGGCGCGGCTCACCCTCTCGCAGACCACCCCGGCCACGCCCGGCCAGCCCGTCAAGCAGCCGGTGCCGATCCCGCTGCGCGTGGCGCTCCACGATCGCGCCGCCAATGCGCTGGGCGAGGAGCAGCTGATCGTGCTCGACACGGCGGAGGGCAGTTTCGACCTCGGCCCGGCCGCGGCGCAGCCGGCGCTGTCGATCAATCGCGGCTTTTCCGCGCCGGTGACGATCGAGCGCGCCGCGGACCGGGAGGAACTGGCTTTCCTCGCCCGCCACGACGACGATCCCTTCGCCCGCTATGAGGCGATGCAGGAACTGGTCGTCGGCCACCTCGTCGCGGCTGCTGGCGGCGACCTCGCCGACGCGGCGAGGCGGGAGGGCGAATCCGCCATTGCCGAGGCCATCCGGGCCGTCGTGACCGATACCGGCCTCGACGATCTGATGCGCGGCGAGCTGATGCTGCTGCCGGGCACAGCCTATCTCATGGAAAAGGTCCTGCTGGCCGACCCCGGCGCGATTTTCGCGGCGCGGGAGGGGCTGAAGGCCGCGCTGGGGCGCAGTCTCGCGGCCGAGCTGGCAGCGCTCCACGATCGCGCCTCGGGCGTCCCGTTCGCGATGGACGCTGCCGCCAAGGGCGCGCGCAAGGTGAAGACGCTGGCGCTCTCGCTGATCGCCGCCTCCGACCCGGCGGCCGCAGCCGAGCGCGCGGCACAGCAGTATGACGCAGCCGACAACATGACCGACCGGCAGGGGGCACTGATGGTGCTGACCGGTCTGCCCGGCGCGAAGCGGACGGCGCGGCTGATCGATTTCTACAACCGCTTCGAGGGCAATGCGCTGGTCATCGACAAGTGGTTCGCGCTCCAGGCGAGCTCGCTCCATCCCGAGGTGCTGGCGCATGTGAAGGCGCTGGCGCAGCATACCGACTTCACGCTCAGGAATCCCAACCGGGTGCGCTCGCTCTACATGGCCTTCGCGGGCACGCCGCAGGGCTTCCATGCCGCGAGCGGGGAGGGCTATCGCCTTATCGCCGACCTCATCCTCGCGCTCGACCCGATGAACCCGCAGACCGCGGCTCGTTTCGTGCCGCTGTTGGGGCGCTGGCGGCGGATCGAGCCTGGCCGGGCGGCCATGATGAAGGCGGAGCTGGAGCGGATCGCTGCGGCCGGCCGGCTGAGCCGCGACACCTTCGAACAGGTCACGCGGTCCCTTGGCTGATCCGGCTTTCGGATGATGCTGCAGGCTGCCAGCCTCGCTATCCTGCCGCACGGGTTTTCGACCCGCGTCGGCCCTGACACGCAGGCGCTGCTCCCCGGCGCGCCGCTGGTGCTGGCGCGGCAGGTCCATTCCGCGGACGTCGTGGCCGTGATGGCGCCATGGGACGGCGATCCGCCCGAGGCCGACGCGCTGGTGACCGCGCAGGGCGGCCTCTTGATCGGGATCGTGACCGCCGATTGCGCACCTGTGCTGTTCGCCGACAGGGTCGCGGGTGTGATCGGCGCGGCGCATGCCGGCTGGCGCGGCGCGTTGGGCGGCGTGCTCGAGAACACTGTTGCCGCGATGGTGGGGCTGGGCGCCCGACCCGATCGGATCGTCGCTGCCATCGGCCCCACCATCGCGCAATCGAGCTACGAGGTCGATGCCGCGATGCATGACCGTTTCACGCCCGATGCAGACCGCTTCTTCGCGCCCGGAAGGGAGGGTCGCTGGCAGTTCGACCTGCCGGGTTTCGTCGCCTCGCGGCTGCGCGCCGCCGGGGTCGGTGTGGTCGAGGATCTGGGCGAAGACACTTACGCTCAAGCCGAGCGGTTCTACTCGTTCCGCCGGGCCACCCATCGCGGCGAGGCCACCGGCGGTCGTCAAACCAGCGTCATCGGCCTCCCCTGACCCTTGCGCGCCGCGCAAGGGAAAGCGCCAAAATCCCGGTTGGCAAGCTGGGGGCGAGCCGCTAGAGGCCGCCGCAATACCCGGCTTCTGCGCCTGTGGGCCAGCCGCTCGGGCGGGGCTTCCGGGGCCCCGGACAACAGGGACTTCGCATCCCCGGCACTTCCTGCCGGCGGGCGCCACATAAGGCAAAGGGCTGATGGCAGACACTGCTGCGACCGCTGATACTTCGCTCGCTCACGATACCGCTCCCGAAACCGATGGCATGCGCCGGCGCGACTTTGTCAATGTCGCCGCGGTCAGCGCCGCGGGCGTGGGTGGCCTCGCCGTGCTTTATCCGCTGATCAGCCAGATGTCCCCGTCGCGCGACGTGCTGGCCGAGAGCTCGACCGAGCTGGACGTCTCGGCGATCCAGCCGGGCCAGGCCATCAAGGCAGTATTTCGCAAGCAGCCGCTGTTCGTCCGCCGCCTGACTCCGGCCGAGATCGCCGCCGCCAACGCGGTGCCGGTCGATTCGCTGCGCGACCCGCAGACCCTGGCCGAGCGGACCAAGGAAGGTCACGAGGACATGCTCATCACGATGGGCGTGTGCACCCACCTCGGCTGCGTGCCGCTTGGTGCCGGCGAGGGCGAGATCAAGGGCGAATTCGGCGGCTATTTCTGTCCCTGCCACGGCTCGTCCTACGACACCGCGGCGCGCATCCGGAAGGGCCCTGCGCCCAAGAACCTCGAGGTTCCCGATTACGAATTCACGTCCGACACCAAAGTCGTGGTCGGCTAAGACGCTAGGATAGAGACGCGATGAGCTTTCCCTGGGCCAAGGAATATCAGCCGACAAACGGGCTGACCAAGTTCCTCGACGAGAAGCTGCCCCTGCCGCGGCTGGTCTACAACGCGGTCGGCGCGGGCTATCCGGTGCCGCGCAATCTCAGCTATTTCTGGAATTTCGGCGTTCTGGCCGGATTCTTCCTGGTGCTGCAGATCGTCACCGGCGTGATCCTGGCGATGCATTACGCCGCCAACGCGCAGATCGCCTTCGCTTCGACCGAGCACATCATGCGTGACGTCAACTGGGGCTGGATGCTGCGCTACGCCCACGCCAACGGGGCGAGCTTCTTCTTCATCGTCGTCTACATCCACATCTTCCGCGGGCTGTTCTACAGTTCGTACAAGGCACCGCGCGAGATGATCTGGCTGCTGGGCGTGGTCATCTTCCTGCTGATGATGGCGACCGCCTTCATGGGCTACGTCCTGCCGTGGGGCCAGATGAGCTTCTGGGGTGCCAAGGTCATCACCGGCCTGTTCGGGGCGATCCCGCTCGTCGGCGAGCCAATCCAGATCTGGTTGCTCGGCGGCTTCGCGCCCGACAACGCCGCGCTCAACCGTTTCTTCTCGCTGCACTTCCTGCTGCCCTTCGTGATCGCGGGCGTCGTGATCCTGCACATCTGGGCACTGCACATTCCGGGCTCGTCGAACCCGACCGGGATCGAGGTGAAAAGCGAAAGCGATACCGTGCCCTTTCATCCGTACTATACGGCCAAGGACGGCTTCGGGCTGGGCGTAGCGCTGATCGCCTACTGCCTGCTGGTGTTCTTCCTGCCGAACTACCTCGGCCATCCGGACAACTATATCGAGGCGAACCCGCTCTCGACGCCCGCGCACATCGTTCCCGAATGGTACTTCTGGCCGTTCTACGCGATCCTGCGTGCCTTCACGGCGGATTTCCTGATCGTGCCTGCCAAGCTCATGGGCGTGCTGGCGATGTTCAGCGCCATCCTGATGTGGTTCTTCCTGCCCTGGCTCGACCGCAACCCGGTCCGCAGCGGCCACTATCGCCCGCTGTTCCGCAAGTTCTTCTGGTTCGGCCTCATCCCGGCGATGGCGGTGCTGTTCTATTGCGGCGGCGCGCCGGCCGAGGAACCCTACGTGATGCTCAGCCAGATCGCGACTGCCTACTACTTCCTGCACTTCCTCGTGATCCTGCCGATCGTCAGCTCGATCGAGAAGACCGAGCCCTTACCGACCTCGATCACCGCCGCCGTGCTCGGCAGCGACAAGGAAGTGGTCAAGGGCGAAGCCGCAGAGCCGGTCGCGGTCTGACGGAACGAAGAACGAGAAACGGATAGAACGCTCACCATGCGCCAGCTTGTCACTCCTCGCCTGATCGCCCTGTTCGTCGGGCTGTTCTTCGTCCTCGCCGTGCTGTGGGCCTTCGTGACCGGAGCCGGGACGGTCATCGGCCAAGGCTATCTCAAGGAAGCCAACGCCGAGCAAGAGTTCCACAAGCACCCGAACAAGTACGAGTTCGGCTTCAACGGGCCGCTTGGAAAGTGGGACCAGCGCCAGCTCCAGCGCGGTCTCAAGGTCTATGACGAGGTCTGCGCAGCCTGCCACAGCCTCAAATATGTCGCCTTCCGCGATCTCGCTGCGCTCGGCCTGACCGAAGGACAGATCAAGGCCTATGCCGCGAAGAAGGTGGTGCCCGGAATCGACCCTGTCACCGGCGAGACCACCACCCGGCCCGGCCTTCCGACCGACTATTTCCCCTCGCCCTATCCCAACGAGATTGCCGCCCGGGCGGCGAACAACAACGCTGTCCCGCCGGATCTCTCGCTCATCACCAAGGCGCGGCACGACGGCACGAATTACGTGGCCTCGCTGCTGACGGGCTTTCAGGAACAGCCGCCCGAACTGCTTAAGAAGTTCCCCGAAGCGAAGACGCCGGCGGGGCTGCACTACAACCCCTATTTCGCCAATCTCAACCTCGCGATGGCACCGCCGCTGACGACGTCGGGGCAGGTGACCTTCGACGACGGTTCACCGAGCGATGTCCAGAGCATGGCGAAGGACGTGGCCGCCTTCCTCACCTGGACCGCAGAGCCGAACCTGGTGAAGCGCCGCCAGACCGGCTGGGCCGTGATGGTGTTCCTGCTGTTCGCGACCGTGCTCGCCTATATGTCGAAGCAGCAGATCTGGTCGGCGGTGAAGCCGAAGACAAAGGATTGAGGTCCTCTTCGGATTGGGGGCGCCTCGATCTCGAGGCGTTGAAGGCCAGGATACGCTCGGTGCCGGACTTCCCGGCGCCGGGCATTCTTTTTCGCGACATCACGACGCTCATATCCGATGGCCCCGCGCTGGCGGCGACGGTGAGCTGGCTCGCCGAGCGTGCGCGGGAGAACGGCGCCGAAGCGATCGCGGGCATGGAGGCTCGCGGCTTCATTTTCGGCGCAGCGGTGGCGGTCGAACTCGGGCTCGGTTTCGTGCCGGTGCGCAAGCCGGGCAAGCTGCCCGTGCCGACCATCGGCATCGATTATGCGCTCGAATATGGCGCGGATCGGATAGAGGTTGATCCCGGCGCTGTCGGTGACGGGCAGCGCGTGGTGCTGGTCGACGACCTGATCGCCACCGGCGGTACCGCGACCGCGGCGGCGACCCTGCTGCGCCGTGCCGGGGCCGAGGTTACCCGGGCCGAGTTCGTGATCGACCTGCCGAACCTTAGCGGTACCCGCGCGCTCGCGGCGATCGGCGTCGAATCGCGGTCGCTGATGGATTTCCCCGGCCACTGATCTGAACGCGGGCCAAGAACAGCGATTGACGAGCGCCGCATCGCGGTGGCATCTGCGCGGCACGGGCGGGTATAGCATAGTGGTAATGCACTAGCCTTCCAAGCTAGCTAGAGGGGTTCGATTCCCCTTACCCGCTCCATCTTCCAGACATACTCAGGAGCTTCAGGCCGGCCGGTTGCCCCCGGCGAGTCGGCTAATTGACAGTCGAACGGGCGAGAACATAAAAGGAACAAAACTGTTCCGAGTCTCGCTACCGATGTCCCGATCTACCCTTTCCGACCTCCGCGCAATTGTCCGCTCCATCGAATCGGATGCACCCGCCGATTCCAGGGTGCTGCCTTTCGGGATCGAGCGGATGGAGCGGGCGATCGCCGGGGGTGGCCTCAGGATCGACGGATTGCACGAGGTGGCAGGCGAGGGATCGGGATGGGGTGACGACAGCGCCGCCCTGCTGTTCATCGCCGGCATCGTCGCGCGGACGGCGGGGCAGGTGCTGTGGGTGCTGCGCTCGCGCGACCTGTTCGCGCCGGGGCTCTACCAGGCGGGGCTCGACCCGGCGCGAGTCATCTACGCCGAGGCGCGGAGCGATACCGAGGTGCTGGCCCTGCTCGAGGAAGGACTGCGTCATCGCGGGCTCGGCGCGGTGGTGGGCGAGGCGAGCCCTTTCAGCGCCTGCCGGCGATCGAGTCCCAGCCCGTGGAAGGCGTCCGCCTTGGCCAGCTTCTCCAGCGCCGCCAGCGGCACCCCGCAGCGGCGCCACATGTCCTCCGCAGAGCGGAACGGCCCCGAAGCACGCGCGGCACAGATGCGGACCGCGTGGCTCTCGGCGAGTCCGTGGACGATCCTGAAGCCGAGCCGCAGCGGCAGCAGCCCCCGCCCCTCTCCGTGCGCTTCGACCTCCCCTTCCAGCCGCGTGTCGGTCGCCCACAGCCGCGCGCGTGCGCGTAATCGAGCACGGCGCAGGTCCGCTGGCGAACGCGGCGGC
Source organism: Pseudomonadota bacterium (assembly GCA_021794525.1). Taxonomy (GTDB): domain Bacteria; phylum Pseudomonadota; class Alphaproteobacteria; order Sphingomonadales; family Sphingomonadaceae; genus Qipengyuania. The sequence continues at coordinate 25,437 of JAJYQP010000032.1, forward strand.
CTGTCTCCGGCTTTGCCGTCCACACATCGGCGATGGCTGCGATGATATCGCCGACCGTAATGTCCCCGATCGGCTTCTTGCCGAGCGTGGGAAAGGCGTACGTTTCAAGCGTGGCGAGCCATTGACCGCCGTGCTTGCTGCTGGCCCATTGATGCTCGCGGGCCTTGTGAAGCGCCAACACGGCTTCGCGGAAGGTGACGACCGCCGCCTTGGACTTGCGCTTCTCGGCGAGCAGATCGCGCCCGTCCTCGCGAATCGCTTTGCGTGCTTCGGCGGCCTTCGCCCGTGCGCTCGCGAGGGACACGAGCTTTGCACTGCCCAAGCCTATATCGCTTCTTTTGCCCTGGTGTTGGATGCGTAGCCGCCATGCCGCGCCTCCACGGCGGGTCCACCTTGAGAATCAGCCCATCGCCATCCTGGTAGGTTCCTGGCCTTCCCAGCGCTGCCTTCACCTCGTTAGCAGTCAGCTTGCCTATGGCTACACCCACTCGATTGGGAGTTTACGCCCACACTCATACTTTACGCCCACACTTCCGCCCACATTTTTGTGCGGATGCGGGCGGCGGACAGCGGTCAGACCAGACGCTTGCGGACGAGTAATCCGATGATATTCGGGACTTTTACGGAAGTTTACGGATGCTTGCGGAAGCAATCCTGGCGGAGACGGAGGGATTCGAACCCTCGGTACCCAGTTCGAGTACGGTTCCTTAGCAGGGAACTGGTTTCAGCCACTCACCCACGTCTCCGGCTTGTGGCACCTTGCGGAGGCGGGCCTATAGACGGGCGCTTGGCGGGCTTCAAGGGCGTAGCGCCGGAGTTTACCGCAAAGCTTGGGCGCGCCTCCGACTCGCTCCGCCGCAAAACCGATTCGGTTCATCGCGCGCTCATTGCCGCTGCCGCAATGCGGGCGTTCAATCCATCCAAGACTTCGCCGCCCTCGGGAGGGGCCGAGACCATGAACCGACCGGCTTCACGCCTGTTTGCATCGATCGTCGGAGCAGTCGCCTCGATAGGCCTGGCCACCGCGCCACTTGCCGCGCAAGTACAGTCCGTCGATCCCGACAGCGCCTACAATGCCCCAATCGACGGCGACTTGGAAACAGCAGCCACCGCGCCGGACACAGCGCCACAGCCTGCGCCTGCCCCGGCACCCGCTGGCGAGCCGGCGGCGGCGCCCACTAGCGACGCCGTGGCCGCTGCTTCCGCCGATACCGCAGCCGAGAAGGGCGACACCACCCAGACCTATCGCGAGGAAGACCTCGTCGGCGCGGCCGAAGGCCTGTTCGGCAAAGGTGCAAAGGGCGTCGCCGACATGATCCGCAAGACGCTGAAGGACCAGGGCCAGCCCAATGCCTACATCGTCGGCCGCGAGGCGGGCGGTGCCTTCGTCGTCGGCCTGCGCTACGGCTCGGGCACGCTGCACCACAAGGTAGAGGGCGCGCAGCCGGTGTACTGGACCGGTCCCTCGATCGGGTTCGACGCCGGGGCCAGCGCCGGCAGCACCTTCGTGCTGGTCTACAACCTTTACGACACCGAGGATCTCTTCAAGCGCTTCCCGGCGGGTGAAGGACAGGCCTATGCCGTGGGCGGTCTCAACGCGAGCTATCTGCGATGGGGCGACGTGGTTTTAATCCCGATCCGTGTCGGTGCCGGCTTGCGGTTGGGCGTGAATGCGGGATATATGAAATTCTCGAAAACGCAGAACTGGCTCCCGTTCTGATCAGACAGGCCGACTCTTCGGGTCGATAATAATAACCCAAAAGGGTTCGGCCGGGGCCGCGACGGAATTCCCCCCAACCGATTCCAGTTGCGGCCCCACCCCCTTCTCGGCAAGGGGGCGGGCCATGCTCGAACAGCTCCAGCCCCAGCCCGCCGACGCGCTTCTCGCGCTTATCAAGCTCCATGACGCGGATGCGCGCGCCGACAAGATCGATCTCGGCGTGGGCGTCTATCGTACCAATAGCGGTGCCACCCCGGTATTCGCCGCCATCAAGGCCGCCGAACAGCGGCTGGTCGACAGCCAGGACAGCAAGGCCTATCTCGGGCCCGAAGGCGACATGGGCTTCGTCGAGGCGTTGATGCCGTGGATCTTCGGCGCCGACCCGACGATGGGCGGGCGCATCCAGGGCATGCAGACACCCGGCGGGACCGGCGCGGTCCGGCTTGCGGCGGCACTGGCAGCCAGGGCCGGGGCGAGGCGGGTCCATCTGGGCCTGCCAAGCTGGCCGAACCACAAGCAGATCCTCGACGATCTCGGCCTGGAAACTGCCGGCCTCGCCCATGCGGCGGCGGACGGGACGGCGGATATCGATGCCGTGCTCGGCGCGATCGCCGGGGCGGGGCCGCAGGACGCGGTGCTGGTCCACGGCTGCTGCCACAACCCGACCGGGATCGAATATACGCCCGAGCAATGGGACCGGATCGCAGAAGCGCTCGCCGGGAGTCCCGCTCTCCCGATCCTCGACCTCGCCTATCACGGCCTCGGCCGCGGCATGGAGGAGGACGCCTACGGTATGCGCGCAATCCTTGCCGCCGTGCCCCAGGCGCTGATCGCTTACAGCTGCGACAAGAATTTCGGCCTTTACCGTGATCGCGTGGGGGCGCTCTATTTCATGGCGAGCGAGCGCGGCCAACTCGACACCATCGCCTCGAACGCCAATGCGCTCGCCCGCGCGGCCTGGTCGATGCCGCCCGATCACGGCGCGGCGGCTGTGCGGCTGGTGCTGCGCGATCCCGCACTGACCGAGACCTGGCAGTCCGAGCTCACCGATATGCGTGCGCGGATGCGCCGGGTGCGGGAGCGGCTGGCGGCGGCCGACAACACCGTGCCCGGGCTGGGTCTCGCGGCGATCGGCGAAGGCACCGGGCTTTTCGCCATGCTCCCCCTCGACAAGGGCCAGATCGAGGCGCTGCGCACCGACCACGGCATCTATATGGCTGGGTCCGGGCGGATCAATGTCGCCGGTCTGACCGAGGCGAACACGCCCAGGTTCGTGGCCGCGCTGGCCGTCGTTACCGGCGCCGATGGATAGGCAGCCCACGCTCAGGGGCGAGACACTGCTGTTGCGCCCGCTGGTCGAAGCGGACCGCGAAGGGCTGTTTCTCGTCGCATCGGACCGCGAGCTCTGGGCGCTCCATCCATCGCACGACCGCTGGCAGCGACCCGTTTTCGACGCGCTGTTCGACGAGGCGCTGGCCGAGGGCGGTGCCCTGGCGGCGATCGACACAGCGAGCGGGTGCGTCGTCGGCTCCTCTCAGTTCCGACCAAGCAGCGCGGTGCCGGGCGCGATGGAAATCGGGTGGAGCTTTCTCGCCCGTGAGAGATGGGGCGGCGCGGCGAACCGCGAGATGAAACGGCTCATGCTTGCCCACGCGCTCGCCACGGTCGAGCGGTGCGTGTTCCGGGTCGGCAGCGGAAACCTACGCTCGCGGCGGGCAATGGAGAAGATCGGCGGCAGGTTGCTGCCGCTGACGCAGGTCGTCGATTACCCGGACGGGCGCCGGATCGCCCACGTCTTCTATGAGATCGATCGCGCAGCCCTCGCGCGCGGCCCGCTGGGGGCCTAGCCGCGAAGCTGCTGCATTCGCTGGAGATAGCGGGCGAGCACGTCGATCTCGATATTCACCGTATCGCCCGCCTTTAGCGCGCCCAGCGTCGTAACTTCGGCGGTGTGCGGGATGATGTTGACCGCAAAGTCGCAAGCACCGTCGGGCTGGTCGGCAACCTCGTTGACGGTCAACGATACGCCGTCGATGGTAACCGATCCCTTGGCCGCAAGATAGGGCGCCAGCGCGGCGGGCGCCGTAAAGTCGAGCCGATGGGAGTCTCCGTCGGGACAGATGCCTTTGAGCGCCGCGACGCCATCGACATGACCGGTCACGAGGTGCCCGCCCAGTTCGTCACCCAGCCTGAGCGCGGGTTCGAGATTCAGCCGCCGACCTTCGACCCACTGGCCGGTCGCGGTGCGACTGACGGTTTCCCCGGAGACATCGACCGCGAACCACATATCGCCCGCCGTGCCGCCGGTCTCCACCACCGTCAGGCACACACCCGAGCAGGCAATCGACGCGCCAATGGCAATCCCGGCGGGATCCCACGGACAGGCGATGCGGAGGTGCAGGTTGCCCCGGTCCTCGACGCGGGCGACGGTGCCGATGGCGGTGATTATGCCGGTGAACATCGCGCGCGGTCGTAGACGTCGAGCCGGTCGCTGCCAAGCGGATGGCTTGCGACCCGGCGCCACTCTGGGCCGATCCTGTCCTGCGCCAGCTCGGGAAGCGACGCGCCGTCACCGCTCACGCTATCCGGCGACCGGTAGAGCATCATCGTGTCGACCAGATCGGCCGCAAGAAAAGCGCGGGCGGTCGTCGCACCGCCTTCCACCATCAGCCACTGCGTCTCGCCCAGGTTGTGCACTGCGGCGGGACTGCCCAGCGCCAGCCAGCCGTCCGGAGCTTCGCCACTTGTGAGCATCAATCTGCACGGAGACTGCGGCTCCAGTCCCGGGAGCCGCACGTCAAGTCGGGGCGCATCAGCCAAGTACGTGCCTCTCCCGACGAGGATTGCGTCCACCTTCGCTCGCCATGCATGGACGTGGGCGCGGGCGATCTCGCCCGTAAGCCATTGGCCGACCGGGGGCGCGAGCCGGTCATCGGCGGAAAGTGCCAGCTTGAGAGTGATATGCGGGCGGCCAGATTGCGCCCTTGCAAGATAGCCGGCCAGGCTGCGTGCGGCTGGCTCGCTGTCGATGGATGCCGTGTCCACCCCTGCCTCGGCCAAAGCCGCGAGCCCGCGCCCGGCAGTCCTGGGATCGGGATCGCGGACCGCCGCCACTACCCGCGCCACACCGGCCTCGCAAAGGCTCTCGCTGCACGACGGGCCGCGCGGCGATGCATGAGCGCAGGGTTCGAGCGTGACGTAGCAGCATGATCCGCGTGCCCTCTCTCCGGCTTGGGCCAGCGCCATCGCTTCGGCATGGGGGCGCCCGCCCGGCTGGGTCCAGCCGCGACCGACGACCACGCCGTCCTTCACGATCACCGCCCCGACGGCAGGATTGGGACGGCTCAGAGGTCGGCCGCGCGCGCCCAGCCGGGCCGCCATCGCCAGCCACTGTGCATCACTGTGCGGCAGGGGCAACCGTTCCGTCCGGCCGGGACTGTGCTGCCGCTTTGGCTTTCGCGGTTTCCGCCGCCTTGTCGGCCGCGATCTTGCGCTCCATCGCATCGACATCGATACCGGTAGCGCGGCCGAGCTGGCGATACATCTCCTTCACCTCCTCGTCGCGCGCCGCCTGTTCCGCGGCCAGGCGCTCCTTGCGCTTCTGGTTGGCGATATTGGAGGCCACGATCTCCGCCTCGCTCCGCCCTTCGGCGAAGGTCGAGATGAAGGAGACCTTGGGCGGCTCGGGCGGCACCAGCACCTCTTCCCGGATAATCAGGAACAGAAGGCCGAAGGTGCACAGCGCCGACATGCCCCAGATCGGCCACCGATAGGGGACGGGGCGGCGGACGAACTCCCAGAAATCCCGGATGCCTCCCGTGGGGTTGTATCGCTGCATAAGTCGCATGGGCATTAGATAGGCGCTCGAAGCGCCGCGCGCCAGCCTCAGCCGAATTCGCTGTAAAGCGCGCGTCCGTGCGCCTTCAGCCAGCTGTCGGCCTTCGCGATCTCGCCCTCGAATAAGTCGGCCAGCAATGCGTGGAAGGCCGGGCTGTGGTCAAAATGCACGAGATGGGCGACCTCATGCGCCACTACCGAGCGGCGCACCGCGTCGGGCGCCATGACCAACCGCCAGTTGATCCGCACGATGCCCTTCGTCGAACAGCTCCCCCAGCGCCGTCCGGCGCGCGTGAGGCGAAGCTGCGGTTCGGTGACGCCCGCGCTCTCGCAATAGTCGGCGAGGTCGCTGGCGAGCAGTCTCTGCGCCTCGCTTTCCAGCCAGCGCCGGAGGCGGCGGGCGCGGGTCTCCTCGGGCCCGCCGAGCACGATCCGCCCGGTATCCGCTCGCGGACGGCGGGGTGCGCCTAATTGCCAGTCGATGACCAGCTCGCCACCGCGATAGCGCAGCGTCCCGCGTGCGAGCGGATCGACCGGAGCGGGCAGCTTGGCGAGCTGGGCTTCGAGCCAGGCTTTGCGGGCAATCGCGAAGGCGACGGCATCCTGACTGCGGCACCACTTCGGCAGGGTGATGCGGATCGCGGTTCCGTCGGGGGCGAGGCGGAGCGTCAGGCGGCGGGCGCGGGCATTGCGGTTGAGTTCGATCGGCAGGATCCGGTCGGCAAGTTCCAGCACCGGTGGCGCCGGGTCCGCCCGCAGCCACTCGATCATTCGGGCCACTCGACGATGTGGTGCTCGAGCGGGCCGGCAACGTCTTCGCTCACTACACGGTTCGCCACCGAAACCCCGGCCCGCACGACTCCCGCGGGGTCGCCGGAGAGAAGGTAATGCCAGCGCGGCAACGGCTCACCCGCGGCGCGTCGGCGATAGGCGCAGGTCGAGGGGAGCCACTCCACGCTGTCGACGATCTTGAGCGTCAGACGCAGGCAATCGGGGACCAGCGCCTTGCGATGGGGATAGTCGCGGCAGCGCGCGGAGCCGGTATCGAGCAGGCGGCAGGCGACGTTGGTTTCGGCGATCTCGCCGGTGTCCTCGTCCTCGATCTTGTGGAGGCAGCAGCGGCCGCAGCCGTCGCACAGTGCCTCCCACTCGATCTGGCTGAGCTGTGCCAGCGGTAGCTCCCAGAACCGCTCCCTCAGCGTATCCATCGCGCAAGTTCCGCCGCCACCGCCTGCGGACCCTTGTCGGTCGGAAGCGTGCCGAGTGGCTTCCCCTCAGGATCGAAGAGGTAGGTGAGGTTCGAATGATCGACCAGATAACCGCCTCCCGGCTGCACCTCGCCTTTGGTCGCGTAGACCTTGAAGGCGGTCTTCGCTGCCTCGATCTGTTCCGGCGTGCCCGTCAGCCCGATGAGATCGGGCGAGAAGGCGGCGGCGAATTCGCCGACCACGGCCCGTGTGTCGCGCTCGGGATCGACGGTGATGAAGATCGGCTGGACGCGCTTCGCCTGGTCCGGGTGCTCGCGCGCGAACAGCCGCAGACCCTGAGTCATACGCTGGACATCGGTCGGGCAGATGTCCGGGCAAAAGGTGTAGCCGAAATAGACGATGCGGTACTTGCCCGCGAAATCGCCCCAGCGCACCGTCCGGCCCGCCCTGTCTGTCAGCGCGAAATCGCCGCCCAGCGCCGCACCGCGCAAGTCCACGCCGTCGGTCGACGGGCCAATCGGCGCATCGGTGGCGGGGCTGCAGGCGGCGGCTAGGAAGAGGGCTGCGAGCGCGATGGAGCGACAGGGCATGGCATCGCGGTTCATGGTCTGCTAACCGCCGGTTCGCAAGGGCGGTTCCGCGCGGGACTGCGCACAAGTTTCACGTTTTACGGATGCGGGCGATGCGTCGGATCAAACTGTTTGGAGTGCTCGCCGCGGGCGCGCTTGGGCTTGCCGTCGCGGCACCGGTCAGCGCGCAGAAGATGTCCGAAGGCTACGAATTCCTGAAAGCGGTCAAGGATCGCGACGGGAACAAGGTGACCGAGGCGCTCAACAAGCCCGGCTCGGTCATCGTCAATGCGCGTGACGTGACCACGGGGCAGAGCGCGCTGCATTACGTGGTGGAACGGCGCGACACGACCTGGGTGCGCTTCCTCGTGTCGAAGGGTGCCAACCCGAATATCGCCGATCGCAACGGGGTCACCCCGCTGCAACTCGCCGCCAATCTCGGCTGGACTGACGGTGTGGAGGCGCTCGTCGGCGCGGGCGCGTCGGTCGATGTTACCAATGTGGCGGGCGAGACACCGCTGATCGCCGCGGTTCACCGCCGCGACTCCGCGCTGGTGCGCGTGTTGCTCAAGGCGGGGGCAAATCCCGACCGGAGCGACAATTCCGGCCGGACCGCGCGCGATTATGCCGAACTGATCGGCGCGCAGAACCCGATCCTGGCCGAACTCGACAGGGCGCGGGCCGAGCGCAAGGAACGCGCCGCCAAGTCCTACGGTCCGGGCGCCTGATGGCTGCGACCGCGCCTGTCGATGCTTCCGACATGACGCTCGCTGAGCTGCGGCTGCATCTTGCCCCGCATATCGCGGACGCGGCGGTTTTCGATGGCTGGACGGCCACCGCTCTTGCCGAAGCGGCGCGGGCCGCGGGCGTGGATGCGGACGTCGCCCGGCTGGCCTTCAAGCGCGGGGCGATGGAAATGATCGGAGCCTGGATCGCGACTATCGACGAGTCCATGGCAGAGGCACTTCCGGCCGAGGTGCTCGCCACGATGAAAATCCGCGAGCGCATCCGCTCGCTGGTGCAGTTCCGGCTCGATGCGGTCGCGGGGCGCGAGGAGGCGCTGCGGCGCGCGCTCGCAATCTTGGCGATGCCGCTCAACGCGCCCGCCGCGCTCCGTATGGGCTGGCACAGCGCCGACATCATGTGGCGCCTTGCCGGGGACACCGCGACCGACTGGAACCACTATTCGAAGCGCGCCATTCTCGCGTCCCTTTATGGGGCGACGCTGGCCGTGTTCGTGGGCGACACCAGCGAGGGCAAGGCGGACACCCGCGCCTTCCTGGAGCGGCGCATCGAAGGGGTGATGCAGTTCGAGACGGTGAAGCGCAAATGGCTACAGCCCAAGGGAGAGCATTTCTCGCCCGTCCGTTTCCTGGGAAGGCTGCGCTACCCGGCGCGCTAGTTCGGTCCGTCGGACCGCAAGGCCGAGCGGCTGCCCGCAGCGATGCGGCCGCAGGCTGCGTGAGCGGGGATATCGCGCGCCCGAAGCAGCGTAAGGAAAGCATCCTCGCTATTGCAAATCGGTTGCAAGTAGCGCGGCGCTCCCTTATTCCCCCGGCATGACGCTCGACCAGCTCGCAACCGGTATCGCGGCGCGGATAGCGTCGGTTGACTGGTCCGTGCTCGCCGAGGACGAGGCAAAGCGGCTACAGGCGCTCGGGATCGACGCCGGGGCCGAGGTGCGAATCGCGCATCGGGGCATCTTTCTGGGGCGCGATCCGCTGGCGGTGCAGCTGGGTGCCATGACCGTCGCGCTGCGCCGCTGCCATGCCCGGGCCATCGCAATCGACGCCGAATGACCCGTCTCCGCACCGCCGCGCTGGTCGGCAATCCCAATTCGGGCAAGAGCGCCCTGTTCAACGCGCTTACCGGCGCGCGTCAGAAGATCGCCAACTACCCTGGCGTAACCGTAGAACGGAAGGCGGGCCGCGTGACGCTGCCGAGCGGCGAACCGGTCGAACTGATCGACCTGCCCGGTGCATACAGCTTCGACGCCGCCAGTCCCGACGAGGTCGTGACCCGCAAGGTCGTGCGCGGCGAGTTCGAGGGCGAGGCGCGGCCCGAGGTGCTGATTCTGGTACTCGACGCCGCCAATCTCGAACAGCATCTCGTCTTCGCGCAGGAGGTTCTCGAACTGGGCCGACCGACGGTGGTCGCTCTCAACATGATCGACATGGCCGAGCGCGACGGGCTGACGCTCGATGCCGCCGCCCTTTCTGAGGCCTTGGGCGTACCGGTCATTCCGACCGTCGCGGTACGGCGCCGCGGGATTGCGGCCCTGACCGAGGCGCTCGCCGCAGCAGGGGAGACGCCTGGCGCGCCCCCGCACCGCAATTGGCACCTGACGCTGCCCGAGCGACGGCTGGCCGCCCGCCACATGGCGCGGGGCGCGACCCTGTCGAAGACGGCGCGGCACACGATCGCCAAGGGTCTCGACCGCCTGCTGCTTCACCCCTGGGCGGGTCCTGCAATCCTGTTCGCATGGCTGTTCGTGATGTTCCAGGCGGTGTTCGCCTGGGCAACCCCCTTCGCCGATGCGTTGGAGTCCGGGATCGCGGCGCTGAGCGCACAGGTCGATGCCGCACTTCCGGCGGGCCTTGTCCGCGATTTCCTGACGCAGGGCGTCCTCGCGGGGGTCGGCTCGGTGATCGTGTTCCTGCCGCAGATCGTGATCCTGTTCGCCTTCATTCTGGTGATGGAGGCGAGCGGTTACATGGCGCGCGCGGCGTTCCTGATGGACCGACTGATGGCCGGCGTCGGCCTGTCGGGTAAAAGCTTCATCCCGCTGCTCTCCAGCTTCGCCTGCGCCATTCCAGGGATCATGGCGACGCGATCGATCCCCGATCACAAGGACCGGCTGACCACCATCCTCGTCGCCCCGCTGATGACCTGCTCGGCGCGGCTGCCGGTCTATGCCGTCATCATCGCCGCCTTCATCCCGGCGAGCCGAGTGGGTCCCGGCATCGGTCTGCAGGGTTTGGTGCTGTTCTGCCTCTATCTTGCGGGCATTGTCGGCGCGATGGCAGCGGCGCTGGTCCTGCGCAGCACGCTGACAAAGGGTTCGGCCAGCGGCTTCATCATGGAACTGCCGCGCTACCAGATGCCGCGCCTGAAGGATCTCGCCATCGGGTTGTGGCAGCGCGCCTGGGTGTTCCTGCGCCGCGCGGGCACGATCATCTTCATGGTAACGGTGGTGCTGTGGCTGCTCCTCAGCTTTCCGCGCGCCGCGCCCGGCGAGAGCCAGGTCGAGGCGAGCGTCGCGGGCCGCATCGCCGATGTCATCCATCCCGTTCTCGAGCCGGTCGGTTTCAATCGCGAGATGAGCCTTGCGATCATCCCCGCAATGGCCGCGCGGGAGGTGGCGGTGAGCGCGCTGGCAACCACTTATGCCATCGACGGCGACGAGGACGCGCAGGCGCAGGGTCTCACCGAGCGGCTGGCGGGCGCCTGGAGTCTGCCAACCGCGCTCGCCTTCCTCGCCTGGTTCGTTTTTGCCCCACAATGTGTCTCCACCATCGCGGTCGCGCGGCGCGAAACGAACGGGTGGAAATGGCCGGCCTTCATGGTTGGCTATCTGTTCGGGCTGGCCTACCTGTTTGCCGGAATCACCTACTGGAGCGCGATCGCGCTGGGTTTCTGAGAGGATAGAAGGACATGGCGGGCAGCCTCAACAAGGTCATGCTGATCGGCAATCTGGGCGCGGATCCGGAGATCCGCAGCTTCCAGAACGGCGGCAAGGTCGCCAATCTGCGCATCGCGACCAGCGAAAGCTGGAAGGACCGCAACACCGGCGAACGCAAGGAAAAGACCGAGTGGCATACTGTGGCCATCTTCTCCGAAGGGCTGGTCGGCGTGGTCGAACGTTTTCTCAAGAAAGGCAGCAAGGTTTATATCGAAGGCAAGCTCCAGACCCGTAAATGGCAGGACCAGAACGGGCAGGACCGCTATTCGACCGAGGTCGTGCTACAGGGCCCCAATGCCGTGATGACCATGCTCGACGGCGCGCAGGGCGGCGGCGGCGGTGGCCGGGCGGGCGGCTGGCAGTCGGGCGGCGGCAACGATTACGGAAGCGACCAGTCCGCGGGCGGCGGCGACAACTGGCGCTCCGGCGGCAAAACGCCCGGCGGCGGCTCAAACTACGACGACCTCGACGACGACATCCCGTTCTGAGGACGCTTCCACCCTAGCGTTTCGCTGCGTGAAGGCGATTAGGCACTCCCGCCATTCCCGTTGCCAT
>JAJYQP010000033.1 GCA_021794525.1 Pseudomonadota bacterium
CACTGACGCCAGCGTCGGCGCAATTGCTCGCATGTCGACTTCGCCGAGCGAACGTCCGGCCGGAACCCCGCGACCGATCAGCATGAATGTCGAGCGCATTGTCGTGGCGGTCGGAAAGAAACCGTGCGTCCCCTTGCTCTTGGAGGGTTTGACAAGCGGGGCCTGCGCACCGCCGAAACCGACCGAAGTCGCGTCGGGCATGAGGTCAATGTAGAACGCGGCCTGCGGATTAGCCCCGAGTCGGGCGATTTCGGCTCGGTCGGCAACGTGTCGGATGCGCATTGCCGGTTCGCTCTTGAGACGATGCAGCAGCGCGCCGACTTTCGCTTCGAGGGTGGCATCGCCCGGGCGCGCGAGCATGACCGCAACCGAGCCGCCCGACGTCCACGGCGCGGCTTCCCAGCTCGTGATCTTCCCATCAGATCCCACCTTGATGAGACCTGCGTCGATGAACGCACGGTAAAAGTTCACTTCGGTTGTGATGCTCGAAAACCCGTGGTCGCTGACGATCGCGATCACGCTTTCAGGCTGGGCGGCGAGTTGCGCGGCCATCAATCGCCCCACGATCGCGTCAATTCGTTCGAGGACAGCGTGGGCTTTCGGCGAACCTGGCCCGTGGGCGTGCTGCTCGTGGTCAAGCGCGGTCAGATAGGCAGTGATGAGATAGGGCTTCTTGCGTTCGATGATTTCGGCGACGAAGCGGCCCCGGGTTTCGTCACCTTCGATCTCTTCGTTAATGCCCGGAGCGTAGGGGCCGAGCTTTGCCTCGAGCTCCGGCAGCAGGCCCGGTGTCGACAATGCCGCCACCAGCTTGGCGTCGTCGGCATGGCCGGTGCGCCAGATTTGCGGGAGGTTCCAGTCGATCGCGGCGGAGCCGACAGAGACCGGCCAGTGCACGCTGGCGGTGCTGTGGCCGGACCTTTTCACCTCATCCCACAAGGTCGGCGCGGTGATGTCACTCGCGTACCAATACCAGCCGCCCTGATTGATCTGCATCGGATCGAATGTGGTATTGCCGACCACGCCATGGCGCGAGGGCACGACGCCCGTCACCAGGGTGGTGTGACTGGGATAAGTAACGGTGGGGAGAACCCCCACCACTCCGGTCGAATAGGCTCCCTCCCTCACGAAGCGGCGCAGGTTGGGGATCTTGAGACCGCGGCGCTCCGCCTCGATCACCTCGGCAGGCTGCAACCCATCGATCGAAATCACCAGTACCGGCTCCGCTGTCGACGGGGAAGTCCAAAGGCCGGCCGCAACAGCGAGGGAAAGAAACGCGCGCACGGTCAAAAACCCGCTTTCAGAGTGGCGAAGAACTGCTGCGGTGCGGCAACCAGCAGCGTCTGGCGGTCCCCGATATTTCCGGTCCCCGCCGAGTTGATCGTACCAATGTATTTCTCGTCGAAAAGGTTGCTGGCATTGAGCTGGATTTCATATTGCCGATCGCTGCCGAAGCGATAGCCGAGCGCCGCGTCGGCAATCAGGCGCCCATCCACCGAGCCGAGCCCGTCCTGCGGGGCCAGCAGGTCGTTGGTGTAGGTGAAGTAACGCTTGGACATATAGTTAAGCGAGGTGCGGGCGAAGAACGCCCCATTGTCGTAGCCGAGTTCGGCCCGGGCCATATGCCTGGGCGAGTCGATCACGGTGCTGCCGCGGAGCTGGGTCACCCTGCCTTTGCCGTCGACCACGTCGTCGCGATAGGTCGCGTCGGTCCAGGTGTAAGAGGCGAACAGGCTGAGGTCGGGCGTGATCTTCCAGTCGGCCGCCGCCTCGAGGCCGATCGCGCGGACCGAGCCGACATTCTGCAACACCGAAGGGCTGCCGATGATGTCGGGGCCGCTCGCCACCCCGAGCAGGCGGTCCTTGAAGTCGACCAGATAGGCGCCGAGCACCCCGTTGAAGCTGCCGGTGTTGTAGCGGGCGCCAATCTCGTAGGTTTGCGAGGTCTCGGGCTTGATCTTGTCTTTGATCGCGTCGAAGCCGGCTTGCGTGGTCCCCCAGATGCTGCCGTTGACGGAGGGGAAGGCGCGTGTCGCCTGAGTGTAACCGGCGAAGACCTCCGCGTTGTCGTCGAGGCTGAACACCACGCCGGCGTGCGGCTGGAACCAGTCCTCGGTCTTGAACGTGCCCTGGGGGAACACGGTGTTGACGATTGCGACGGCCTCGTTGTTTACCTTGAAGCCCTTCCAGCCGACGTTGAATCGCACCTGGCCGAGAGCGATCGCGTCGCGCACATAGTATTGCAGCGTGTCGGTAGTGAAATCGAAGTTCCATTGCGTGAGGAACGGGTCGGTCGGATAGTCGCGGAACGAGCGTCCGGGCTGCGTGCGGCTTTCGTAGCCGTAGAAACGCCGCGCCTGGTTGAACTCGTTGTGCTCGTACCAGGCGCCGACGGTGATCTTGTTGGCACCCAGCTCGAAGTCGGCGGAGCCGAACACCCCCCAGCGGTTAATATCGTATTCGGTGGTGCGTATCGCCATCGGCACCCCGCTCGGGCTCGCCGTATAGGGCGTACCCCACAACCCCATGCCCTCATTGTGATGGTAGTAACCCTTGATCGCGGCTTCCGCGCTTTCGCCGATCGGGGTGCTGTAACCGAGCGCGCCGACTGTGTCCTTGCGCAGGCCGGAGGCGTCGTAATAGGCGTCGTCGACCGAGGTGTAATTGCCGGGATATACCGTCCCGGCCGCGGGGTTGGTGGGCGTCACGCCGGTGTCGCCGCGATTCGCGCCGATGTCGGCCAGCAGAACGGCGAACGCGTAGTCGGGGAAGGCGTTGTCGGCTCTGTAGCCGAGCCGCTTGAGCATATCGAGCGACATGTCCTGGTAGTCCTGCTCGCGCCGGTCGGAATAGCTGAACCAACCGTTGATCTCGCCATCGCCGAGCGGCAGCACGCCTTTGACGTTGACCATGTGCTGGTCTTGCGTGCCCGTGCCTTTGAACTTGTCGGTGGCGCCGTAGCCGTAGGAAACGAAGCCGCGGAAACCATCCGTGCTGCCCAGGTTGAGCCGGAAGAAGGCGCGGACGGTATCGTTGCTTCCATAGGTGGCATTGACCTGGCCACCCAGCCGCGCCAGGGGGTCGAGCGAGAATGCCTCGAGCGTTCCCCCCAGATTGTTCGTCGACTGGGTGCCGATCGCGCCCGCACCCTGGGAAACGCGGATCGAGGCGATGTTCTCGGGGCTGACGATGCGGCTGATGTGCAGGCCGTTGTGATTGCCGTACTGCATGTCGCCAAGCGGAATGCCATCGAAGTTGAAGCCCAGCTGGCTCTGATTGAAGGCCCGGATGGTGACACGCGTCGACCATTCGTAGTTACCGAAAGGATCGGACGCCTGCACGTTCACACTGGGCAGTTTCTCGATCGCTCTGATCGGGCTGCTGCCGGGCGTGAGGATCTGGATGTCCTTGCTGTCGATCTGTTGCACCTGGCGCGTCTCGCCACGGCCGAACACGACGATGCTCGTCCCCTCCTCCCCTTCTGCAGCTTCGGACCCATCGGAGTCGTCGCCGCCTTGCGCGAAGTCGTTCGTCTGAGCGAGAACGGGAGTGACGAAACAGCACGTCGACGCGAGCAGGAAAGCAGTAAAAATACGCATGACAGCCCCCATGTTTTTCCGGGGAGCTCCGTGCACAGCGTTGATTGCAAAATGGTGATAGACTGATGAAACCGCAATTACGCCAAGATTTCAGAATGATGTCTGTGGTGTTATGGTGCTCAAATGTAAAGATGTTCTCAAAACGAGCTTCATCCAGTGCCCACGTTTATTTACGTGCCGGGGCGGTGCCCCCCGCGGGCCCTCGCTCCGGCCGAAGGGGCGAGACGATCCGGCGCGCAGCGTCGCTTACATCGCCGCGCTCGCGCCGATGGTGGGCGCGACAGGGATTGAACCTGTGACCCCACCCGTGTGAAGGGTGTGCTCTACCGCTGAGCTACGCGCCCGCCCGTGCTTGGCCGAGTCCGTGCTCGGCGGGGCAGGGGCGCGCCTTTATCGGGCCTCCGGGAGAATGGCAAGGCGCCTGTGCGGGGCGCCCGGGCGCCGTTCAGGGCAGGCGCGCGACGAGCGCCGCCAGCGTCGCCAGCCACCCTTCCCCCGGGCTCGAGCGGTCCGCCCGCGACCCCACGGGCGTCGCCGGGCATTCGAGGCAATAGGCCTGCATCCCGCTGCTGCCCAGCAGGCGGTCGAGATCGCGGCGCATCCTCTGCCCCAGCGCCGTCTGCCGCGCGGCCATGATGCCCGCGACATCGCGCCCGCCCTGACCCTCGTCCTCCACCAGCCAGCGGCGGAGCAGCGAATCATAGGTCGTCTCCGGCGTGCCGAGATAGACGGGGTACCAACCGTCCTTCGCCAGCCCGGCCTTGCCCGCCGCCCATTGCAGCGCGTCCTGCAGGCCCCCGTACTGGTCGACGAGCCCGACCTGCCGCGCCGCGCCGCCGTCCCACACGCGGCCCTGCGCGACGCGGTCCACGGCCTGCGGGGTCATCTTGCGGGCCTGCGCCACCCGGCCAAGGAACTGCGCATAGCCGTTCTCGATTTGCGACTGGATGAGCTGGTCGACTTCCGGCGTGAAGCCGCCGATGAAGTCCGGCTGGCCGGCGAGCGGCGTCGTCCGCACCCCGTCGGCATTGACGCCGATCGAGCGGGCGACATTCTCGAAGCTTGGCAGGACCGCGAAGATCCCGATCGAGCCGGTGATCGTGTCGGGTTCTGCAAAGATGCGGTCGGCCGGGGTCGAGACCCAGTAGCCGCCGCTTGCCGCGAGATTCGCCATCGAAACCGCAACCGGGATGCCACGTGCCTTGTGCCGCAGGATGGCGCGGCGGATTTCCTCGCTCGCCAGCACCGATCCGCCGGGGGAATCCACGCGCACGACGAGCGCCTTCAGATCCTGGTTGATCAGCGCATCGTCGAGGAGGTCGGCGATCCGCTGCCCGCCCGCGGTGCCGGGACCAGCATCGCCATCGACGATCTCCCCGGCAATCGTCACCACGCCCACCGCGTTGCGCCCGCTCGGCGCGCCGAGATGGTCGAGCCACGGGCCGAGGTTCGTGCTCTGGTACCCGTTCAGCCGGTCGCTCCAGCTGTCCGCACCCACCAGCTTCACCATCCGCGCATCGAATTCCGCCCGACTGCCGAGCTTGTCGACGAGGCCCGCCTGCACCGACGCCTCCGCCAGATTGCCGCGCGCGGCCTGGGCCCACTGGACCGGCGCATTGGCCGCCAGCGCGACATTGGCCTTGGGCCGGGCCTTGGCGACATTGGCTTGCCATTCGCTCCACAACGCGCCGTAGAGTCCCTGGTAGTTCTCCCGCGCCTCGGGCGACATCGCATCGAGAAAATAGGGTTCGACCGCGCTCTTGTAGGTGCCGACGCGGTAAATGTGCGCGTTGACCTTCAGGCGGTCGATCAGGCCCTTGTAATACAGCTGCGATCCACCGGGCCCGGCGACGAAGGCGCCGCCCAGCGGGTCCATCCAGACCTCGCTGGCGTGCGCGGCGAGCAGGAGCCCGTCGTTCGCATAGGCGGTGGCGAAGGCGAGCACCGGCTTCTTGGCCGCGCGAACGCGGTCGAGCGCCTCGCCGACTTCCGCGAGGTGGACCTGCCCGCCGCCGAGGAACCGGTCGAGATCGAGGACGACCGCCTTGATCCGGCTGTCGGTGGCGGCGGCATCGAGCGCGCGGACGAGATCGCGCGCCTGGTATTCGCCGGTCGGGACTCTGTTGCTGATGAAGGCCTCGATCGGGTCGACGTGCTGCTTCTCCTCGACGATGTAGCCGTCGAGATTGAGAACCAGGGCTCCGCCGCGGACCTGCGCCGGGCTCGGCCGCGCGGTCAGCACCGTGAACAGGAGAGCGAAGAACGCCAGCATGAAGACGAGCACCAGCCCGTCCTTGATGCCCACCAGCAGCCGCCACACCCGTCCTGCGAAACTCATGCGATCACTTCCATGTCCCGGTTTGTTCCGAACCCTAGCGAAGCCGGTCCATGTAGGAAAATGGAATCGGCTCCCGGCAAATCCTATTTCCGGGCCGACGAGGGGCAGCCTTCATGTCCCGGCATTGCCAAGAGCGCGCCCGCAGCCTAGGGGCGCGGACTTAGTGACAACGCGGCCCGACACCTCGCCTTCCGCCCGCTTTCCCGCGGGACGGCTGGCTTTCCCGCATCGCGACCTGACCGGCATCGGCAGGCTGGCGCGGCACGAGATCCTGTTTCTCCTCGCCGAGGCGCAGCAGTGGGTCGAATTCAGCCGCCAGGCCTCCAAGCACGCCGACCTGCTCGCCGGCCTTACCGTCATCAACGCCTTTTTCGAGAACTCCACCCGCACGCTGCTGTCGTTCGAGATCGCGGGCAAGCGGCTGGGGGCGGATGTGGTCAACATGCACGCCGCGACCTCCAGCGTGAAGAAGGGCGAAACGCTGATCGACACCGCTATCACGCTGAACGCCATGCGCGCCGATGCGATCGTGATCCGCCACGCCAGCAGCGGCGCAACGCAGCTGATCGCCGACAAGGTCGATTGCCCGGTATTGAACGCGGGCGACGGACAGCACGAGCACCCGACGCAGGCGCTGCTCGACGCGCTGGCCCTGCGCGCGGCGCTTGGCGGGGTAGAGGATTTCACCGGCCTTGCCGTCACCATCTGCGGCGACGTGCTGCACAGCCGGGTCGCCCGCTCGAACCTGCTGTGCCTGCAGGCGCTCGGTGCCACCGTCCGCCTCTGCGCGCCCCCGGCGCTGATGCCCGCCGGGATCGAGGCGATGGGGGCCGAGGTGTTCCACGATTTCGACGCCGCGCTGGCGGGCGCCGACGTGGTGATGATGCTGCGCCTCCAGCAGGAGCGGATGAGCGGCCAGTTCATTCCCTCCCCGCGCGAATACCACCACCTCTACGGCCTCACGAGGAAGCGGCTGGCGCTGGCCGCCCCGCAGGCGCTGGTGATGCATCCCGGCCCGATGAACCGCGGGGTGGAGATCGACAGCGACGTCGCCGATATGCTCGAACGCTCGATCATCACCCGCCAGGTCGAGATGGGCGTCGCGATCCGCATGGCCTGCCTCGACGTGCTGACGCGCGGCCGCCGCGGCGTGGAGGGCTGGGCGTGAAGAAACATGGTCCTCACCTCCGCTCGCCTCGAGCGAAGTCGAGCGGCGGATGTGCTGCGTGTCTCGACTTCCGCCAAAGGCGGAAGTTTTTCCTGAGCGCCCGCCCTGCGGGCAGCCGAAGGGCTCGACACGAACGGGGGCTAGGGTGAAACAGCAGCGCCCCGTCACCGTCACCGGCGGCCGACTGGTGCTGCCCGGCGAGGTTCGCGCGGGCGCGCTGCGCTTTGCCGAGGGGCGAATCGTCGCGCTCGGCGACATCGCGGCCGAGGACGGCGACGAGATCGTTGCCGCGCGCGGCAGGCTGATCGCGCCCGGCCTCGTCGATTACGGCGTCTTCGCGGTGGACAAGCCCGCGTTCCACTTCGGCGGCATCACCCGCGCCGCGCTGATGCCCGACCAGCGCCCGCCGCTCGACCTGCCGAGCCGGGTGTCCTACATCGCCAAGAGCGGCAAGCCCGATTTCTGGGTCCACCCGCTCGCCGCCGCGACGCAGGGGCTGGCAGGCGAGGCGCTGGCGGAACTTGCGCTCATGCGCGAGGCAGGCGCCCGCGGGGCCGCGACCGGGCGCCGCTGGATCGCCGATTCGGGCGTGATGCTGCGCCTTCTGCGTTATGCCGCCATGCTCGACCTCGTGGTCGTCTGCCACGCGGAGGATGCGGGGCTGACGGGCGAGGCGGTCGCGACCGCCGGCGAGATGGCGACGCGCATGGGCCTGTCCGCCGCGCCCGCCGAGGCCGAGGCGCTGGCGATCGCGCGCGATCTCGCCCTGGCGGAGCTTGCGAGCGCCGCAGTCCATTTTCGCCAGGTCACGACCGCCGCCGGCCTCGCGCTGGTGCGCGCGGCCAAGGCGCGCGGGCTTGCCGTCACCTGCGGAGTCACCCCGGCCCATATCCACCTTTCGGACCTCGCCATCGGCGATTTCCGCAGCTTTGCCCGCCTCTCGCCTCCCTTACGGGCCGAAGACGACCGGCAGGCAGTGCTGGAGGCCATCGCCGACGGCACGATCGACGTGATTGCCTCGGGCCACGATCCGCGCGGGCCGGAGGACAAGCGCCTCCCCTTCGCCGACGCCGCGCCGGGAATGGCGGGGGCGGAAGTTCTGCTGGCGACGACGCTGGGCCTCGTCCGCGACGGTGTCATCGCCATGCCGCGCGCCTTTGGGCTGCTCGCCGCCAATCCGGCCCGGCTGCTCGGGGTTCAGGCCGGCGTGCTCGCCGAGGGCAGCGAGGCCGACATCGCGCTGATCGACCCCGAACGCCCGTGGATCGTCGATGCGCGCAAGATGGCGGCGACCGCGGGCAACACCCCCTTCGATGGCCAGCCGATGCAGGGCCGCGTCGAGGCGCTGTGGAAGGGCGGCGTCGCCGTCCTCGCTGCATAGGAAAACCCCGCCCCGGCGCGGGCCGGAGCGGGGCATCGGGGCACGCGGGAGAGAGGAGCGTGCCGTTACCGGTCGGGTGGGAACCTCAGCGAGCAGCGACCCGCGTGGCCTGGGGCGCGGCCCCGGGAAGCGTCCGCGCCGTGGCGTAGGCGAGGCAACCGCCGCCGCCCTTGCGAACCAGGCCGCAGAAACCGGCGGCCGAGGCCCGGTCGAAACCGGCCGCGGCAACCCGGTAGTAGGTCTTGCCATTGACCACCGCCCTGGTGACGACGCGCTCGGCGCCCTTCAGCGCGGGATGGCGCTTCTGGAAGCGGGTCCAGGCATCGCTCGCCCCGCTCGCGCTGGCATAGCTGCCGAGCTGGACGCTGTAGGCTCCGGGCTTGCGGACGAAAGCGGCCCGGAAAGCGGGCGCAGGCTTGGCGGCGACCGGGGGCTTGGCCGTCGGCTTCGGCGCGGCGACGGCGACGCGGGCCGGGGCACGCT
>JAJYQP010000014.1 GCA_021794525.1 Pseudomonadota bacterium
CAATCGATAATATCGACATTCGATATTTGGGGATCGCCTGCCGCGAACCCGAAGTGCGGCGCGTCGCAAGCAGACAGACGGCGGCCGGCCGAACGGGCCGGTTGACCCCGCCCATGTTGCTCCCTATATGCGCCCCCGACCGCCCGCTTCGAGCAGGGCCGATTCATGCGCGGGAATCGGCTTCAGGATGGAAGTGGCGCCAGCCATATCGCGACGCTTTTGAGAAGCTGCAGCCAGCCGCCGGAAACGGTGCGCGAATCGCTGCGGCCTTTTGGCGTCCCGGCATGGTCCTCACGCGCATGAGACATTCCAGGCCGCACGGGGACGCCCCGCCCGGCCGCCAGCGAGAAGGCGACGAGCACCCATGGCAACCAAGGCGAAGGCCCGCGAGACCCTGAACAATTCCGGGGTTTCGGGCACCGCGAAGCGGCGCATCCGCAAGATCTTCGGCGACATCCACGAAGTCGTCGAGATGCCGAACCTGATCGAGGTCCAGCGCGAAAGCTACGAACAGTTCCTGCGCTCGGACAAGAGCACAGGCTATGTCTCGGGCCTGGAAAAGACCCTGCGCAGCGTGTTCCCGATCCGCGACTTCGCCGGCACCGCCGAGCTCGACTTCGTCCACTACGAGCTGGAGCCGCCCAAGTACGACATCGTCGAATGCCGCCAGCGCGGCATCACCTACGCCGCGCCCATGAAGGTGACGCTCCGCCTGATCGTGTTCGAGGTCGACAACGAGACCGAAACCCGCTCCGTTCTCGATATCAAGGAGCAGGACGTCTACATGGGCGACATGCCGCTCATGACCGAGAACGGCACCTTCGTCATCAACGGCACCGAACGGGTCATCGTCTCGCAGATGCACCGTTCGCCGGGCGTGCTGTTCGACCACGACCGCGGCAAGACCCATTCCTCGGGCAAGCTGCTGTTCGCCGCCCGCATCATTCCCTACCGCGGCAGCTGGCTCGATTTCGAATTCGACGCCAAGGACATCGTCAACGTCCGTATCGACCGCAAGCGCAAGCTGCCGGTCACCGCGCTGCTCTACGCGCTCGGCCTCGATGCCGAGGACATCTTCGGCCATTTCTACGACACCGTCACCTGGAAGCGCGCGAGCGGGAAGGCCGACGAAGGCTGGCAGATCCCCTTCGTCGCCGACCAGTGGCGCGGCGCCAAGCCGGCTTTCGCGCTGGTCGATGCCAAGACCGGCGAGGAAGTCTTCCCCGCCGGCCAGAAGATCAGCCCCCGCGCCGCCAACAAGGCCGCCAAGGACGGGCTGGAAACGCTGCTGCTGCCGACCGAGGAGATCTTCGGCCGCTTCGCCGCGCGCGACATGATCGACGAATCGACCGGCCGCATCTGGATCGAGGCCGGTGACGAGGTCAGCCCCGAAAATCTCGAGGCCCTCGACAAGGCGGGCGTCGATTCGCTCGACCTCCTCGACATCGACTACGTCAACACCGGCCCGTGGATGCGCAACACGCTGAAGGTCGACAAGGCGGAGAACCGCGACGAGGGCCTGGAGGCGATCTACAAGGTCATGCGCCCGGGCGAGCCGCCGACCAAGGAAACCGCCGAGGCGCTGTTCGAAGGCCTGTTCTTCGACGCCGATCGCTACGACCTGTCGGCCGTGGGCCGGGTCAAGCTCAACATGCGCCTCGGCCTCGATGCCGAGGACACCGTCACCACGCTGCGCAAGGAAGACATCCTCGCGGTGGTGAAGGAGCTCGTGAACCTCAAGGACGGCAAGGGCGAGATCGACGACATCGACAACCTCGGCAACCGCCGCGTCCGCTCGGTCGGCGAGCTGCTGGAGAACCAGTACCGCGTCGGCCTGCTCCGCATGGAGCGCGCCGTGAAGGAGCGCATGAGCTCGGTCGACGTCTCGACCGTGATGCCGAACGACCTCATCAACGCGAAGCCCGCCGTGGCCGCGGTGCGCGAGTTCTTCGGTTCCTCGCAGCTCTCGCAGTTCATGGACCAGACCAACCCGCTCTCGGAAGTCACCCACAAGCGCCGCGTCTCGGCGCTCGGGCCGGGCGGTCTCACCCGCGAACGGGCCGGCTTCGAAGTGCGCGACGTTCACCCGACGCACTATGGCCGCATCTGCCCGATCGAGACGCCCGAAGGCCCGAACATCGGCCTCATCAACTCCCTCTCGACCTTCGCGCGCGTGAACAAGTACGGCTTCATCGAGACGCCCTACCGGACCATCAAGGACGGCAAGGTGTCGAGCGAGGTCGTCTATCTCTCCGCGATGGAAGAGCAGAAGCACACCGTGGCGCAGGCCTCGGCCGAGCTGACCGAGGACGGCAGCTTCGTCGAGGAGCTGGTCTCGGCGCGCCAGAACGGCGATTACTTCATGGCCCCGCGCGAACAAATCACGCTCATGGACGTCAGCCCCAAGCAGCTCGTCTCGGTCGCCGCCTCGCTGATCCCGTTCCTCGAGAACGACGATGCCAACCGCGCACTGATGGGCTCCAACATGCAGCGCCAGGCCGTGCCGCTGGTGAAGGCGGAAGCGCCGCTGGTCGGCACCGGCATGGAAGAGACCGTGGCGCATGATTCGGGTGCGGCCATCACCGCCACCCGCGGCGGCGTGGTCGATCAGGTCGATGCCACCCGCATCGTGATCCGCGCCATCGGCGAGGTCGAGCCGGGCCAGTCGGGCGTGGACATCTACACGCTCCAGAAGTTCCAGCGTTCGAACCAGAACACCTGCATCAACCAGCGCCCGCTGGTGAAGGTGGGCGACGTGATCGAGGCCGGCGACATCATCGCCGACGGTCCATCGACCGATCTCGGCGAGCTGGCGCTGGGCCGCAACGTCCTCGTCGCGTTCATGCCCTGGAACGGCTACAACTACGAGGACTCGATCCTCATTTCCGAGCGCATCGTCAAGGACGACGTCTTCACCTCGATCCATATCGAGGAGTTCGAGGTCATGGCCCGCGACACCAAGCTCGGGCCCGAGGACATCACCCGCGACATCCCCAATGTCGGCGAGGAAGCGCTGCGCAACCTCGACGAGGCGGGCATCGTCTACATCGGCGCCGAAGTGCACCCGGGCGACATCCTCGTCGGCAAGATCACGCCGAAGGGCGAGAGCCCGATGACGCCGGAGGAAAAGCTCCTGCGCGCCATCTTCGGCGAAAAGGCGAGCGACGTGCGCGACACCTCGCTCCGCCTGCCCCCGGGCGTGTCGGGCACGATCGTGGAAGTCCGCGTGTTCAACCGTCACGGCATCGAGGTCGATGACCGCACCCGTGCGATCCAGAACGAGGAAATCGAACGCCTCCGCAAGGACAGCAAGGACGAACGCGCGATTCTCAACCGCGCCACCTACAATCGCCTCAAGGACATGCTGACCGGCCAGACCGCCAGCGCCGCTCCGAAGGGCGTGAAGAAGGGCGCGGAGATCACCGAGGAGGTGCTCGAGAGCGTCGAGCGGCACGAGTGGTTCAAGTTCGCGGTCGCGGACGATAGCCGCCAGGCCCAGCTCGAGGCGATCAAGTCGCAATACGACGAGAGCGTGAAAGTCATCGACGCCAAGTTCGAGGACCGTCGCGAGAAGCTGGAGCGCGGCGACGAGCTGGCTCCCGGTGTGCTCAAGATGGTCAAGGTCTTCGTGGCGGTGAAGCGCAAGCTGCAGCCAGGCGACAAGATGGCCGGCCGTCACGGCAACAAGGGCATCATCAGCCGCATCCTGCCGGCCGAAGACATGCCCTTCCTCGAGGACGGGACGCCGGTGGACTTCGTGATGAACCCGCTCGGCGTTCCCTCGCGCATGAACGTGGGCCAGATCTTCGAGACCCACCTCGGCTGGGCCGCGCGCGGTCTCGGCAAGCAGATCGGCGATGCGCTCGATGCCTGGCGCGAGGCCAATCCGAACCCGCAGGCCGGCAAGCCGCCCGAGGCGGTTCGCGAGACGCTGCGCAACATCTACGGCGACAGCTACGTCGCCCAGATCGATGGCAGCAGCGACGAGCAGGTCGTCGAGCTGGCCCAGAACGTGCGCGCAGGCGTGCCGATGGGCTCGCCGGTCTTCGACGGCGCGGTCGAGGCGGACGTCACGGCGATGCTGACCAAGGCGGGTCTCGACACCAGCGGCCAGGTGACGCTCTATGACGGGCGCACCGGCGAAAGCTTCGACCGCAAGGTGACCGTCGGCTACAAGTACGTGCTCAAGCTGCACCACCTTGTCGATGACAAGATCCACGCGCGTTCGATCGGGCCCTACTCGCTCGTCACCCAGCAGCCGCTGGGCGGCAAGGCGCAGTTCGGCGGCCAGCGCTTCGGCGAGATGGAGGTCTGGGCGCTCCAGGCCTATGGCGCGGCCTACACGCTGCAGGAAATCCTGACCGTGAAGTCCGACGACGTGATCGGCCGCACCAAGGTCTACGAGGCGATCGTCAAGGGCGACGACACCTTCGAGGCCGGCATTCCCGAGAGCTTCAACGTGCTCGTCAAGGAGATGCGCAGCCTCGGCCTCAACGTGGAGCTGAAGTCCCTCGCCGACGAGGACGAGGACGACAGCGGCCTGCAGATCGCGGCGGAGTGAGGAGTTGGAGCAGGTTGTTTCGGTTGCAGGGTATGATTGGGCGCCGCATTTCGGCGTCACAATCTGCCGGCATGTCTTCGACGGGGAGCCAGTTCGGCTTTTCTGTTTCGACAGCGACCGGAGCATCCAGTTCCTTTGCGGAGCAGACAACCACACCGACAATTCCGATCTGGCGGTCCATGCAGGCCTGAATCATCTGCTGGATCACCATCCGGAAGTCGGCACGATTCCGGACATGGAGCCGGGACAGTGGGCGGAACGCTCGAACGAAAATTCTGATTGGGTCGTCGGCCAGCTCGACGCCGATGACTTTGAAAAGGGTGAGACCCGATGAACGAACTGACCAAATTCACCAACCAGCTCGCCAAGCCCGAGACCTTCGACGAAATCCAGATCGGGATCGCCAGCCCTGAGCGCATCCGCTCGTGGTCCTTCGGCGAGATCAAGAAGCCCGAGACGATCAACTACCGCACGTTCAAGCCCGAGCGTGACGGCCTGTTCTGCGCGCGCATCTTCGGCCCGGTGAAGGACTACGAGTGCCTGTGCGGCAAGTACAAGCGCATGAAGTACAAGGGCGTCGTCTGCGAGAAGTGCGGCGTCGAGGTCACCGTGACCAAGGTCCGCCGCGAGCGCATGGGCCACATCGAGCTCGCCGCGCCCGTGGCGCACATCTGGTTCCTGAAGTCGCTGCCAAGCCGCATCGGCCTGCTGCTCGATATGCAATTGAAGCAGCTCGAGCGCGTGCTCTACTTCGAGAGCTACATCGTCACCGAGCCGGGCCTGACCGCGCTCGAGAAGTTCCAGCTTCTCACCGAGGACGAACTGCTCGACGCCCAGGACGAGTACGGCGAAGACGCGTTCAGCGCCGCGATCGGTGCCGAGGCGGTCAAGATGATGCTCATGGATCTCGATCTGGAGCAGGAGCGGGCCGACCTCCTCGAAGAGCTGGAAACCACCAAGTCCACGCTCAAGCCCAAGAAGATCATCAAGCGGCTGAAGGTCGTCGAGAGTTTCATCGAGAGCGGCAACCGCCCGGAATGGATGATCCTCGAGGTCATCCCCGTGATCCCGCCCGAGCTGCGCCCGCTGGTGCCGCTCGACGGCGGCCGCTTCGCGACCTCGGACCTCAACGATCTCTACCGCCGCGTCATCAACCGCAACAACCGCTTGAAGCGCCTGATCGAGCTGCGTGCGCCGGACATCATCGTGCGCAACGAGAAGCGCATGCTTCAGGAAGCGGTCGACGCGCTGTTCGACAACGGCCGCCGCGGTCGCGTCATCACCGGCGCCAACAAGCGTCCGCTGAAGTCGCTCTCCGACATGCTCAAGGGCAAGCAGGGCCGCTTCCGCCAGAACCTGCTTGGCAAGCGCGTCGACTATTCGGGCCGTTCGGTCATCGTGACCGGGCCGGAGCTCAAGCTGCACCAGTGCGGCCTGCCCAAGAAGATGGCATTGGAGCTGTTCAAGCCGTTCATCTACGCCCGCCTCGACGCCAAGGGTCTCTCCATGACCCTCAAGCAGGCCAAGAAGTGGGTCGAGAAGGAGCGCAAGGAAGTCTGGGACATCCTGGATGAGGTCATTCGCGAGCACCCGGTTCTCCTGAATCGCGCGCCGACGCTTCACCGTCTCGGCATCCAGGCGTTCGAGCCCGTGCTGATCGAGGGTAAGGCGATCCAGCTCCACCCGCTCGTCTGCTCGGCCTTCAACGCCGACTTCGACGGTGACCAGATGGCCGTCCACGTGCCGCTCTCGCTGGAAGCCCAGCTCGAAGCGCGCGTGCTGATGATGAGCACCAACAACATTCTCTCGCCCGCCAACGGCAAGCCGATCATCGTGCCTTCGCAGGACATGGTGCTGGGCATCTACTACCTGTCGATGGAACGGCAGGAAAAGACCCCCGAGTTCGTCGATGGTCCCGATGGGCAGACCGAGAAGCTGCCGATGTTCTCGGACATGGCCGAGGTGCACCAGGCGCTGGAGACCAAGGCCGTAACGCTGCACACCAAGATCATCGCCCGCGTGCCGCAGGCCGACGAGAACGGCACGATCACGATGCAGCGCTTCGTCACCACGCCGGGACGGATGCTGATCGGCGAATGCCTGCCGAAGAAGCACACCGTGCCCTTCGACGTGGTCAACCGTCTCCTCACCAAGAAGGAGATCGGCGACGTCATCGACCAGGTCTATCGCCACACCGGCCAGAAGGACACGGTGCTGTTCGCCGACGCCATCATGGCGCTGGGCTTCCGCCACGCGTTCAAGGCCGGCATCTCCTTCGGCAAGGACGACATGATCATCCCTGCCAGCAAGGAAAAGCTGGTCGACGAGACCAAGGCGCTGGTTGCCGACTACGAACAGCAGTACCAGGACGGCCTGATCACCCAGCAGGAAAAGTACAACAAGGTGATCGACGCGTGGTCGAAATGCGGCGACCTCGTCGCCGACGCGATGATGGACGAAATCCGCGCCAAGCCGATCGGCGACGACGGCAAGGAAGCCCAGATCAACTCCATCTACATGATGAGCCACTCCGGTGCGCGCGGTTCGCCGGCGCAGATGAAGCAGCTCGCCGGTATGCGCGGCCTGATGGCCAAGCCTTCGGGCGAAATCATCGAGACGCCGATCATCTCCAACTTCAAGGAAGGCCTGACCGTCCTCGAATACTTCAACTCGACCCACGGCGCCCGCAAGGGCCTGGCGGATACGGCGCTCAAGACGGCGAACTCGGGCTACCTGACCCGCCGTCTTGTCGACGTGTCGCAGGACTGCGTGATCGTGGAGGAGAACTGCAAGACCGAGAACGCGCTGGTGATGCGCGCCATCGTGCAGGGCGGCAGCGTCATCGCCTCGCTCGGCGAGCGCATCCTCGGCCGCACCACGGCGGAAGACATCGTCAACGCCGCCACCGGCGAAGTCATCGTGCCTGCCGGCACGCTGCTGGACGAGGCGATGGTCAAGACGATCGAGGACGCCGAGGTCCAGCAGGCCAAGATCCGCAGCCCGCTGGTCTGCGAGGCCGAGCAGGGCGTCTGCGCGACCTGCTACGGACGCGACCTTGCGCGCGGCACCCCGGTCAACATCGGCGAGGCTGTCGGCGTCATCGCCGCGCAGTCGATCGGCGAGCCGGGCACGCAGCTCACCATGCGCACCTTCCACATCGGCGGCGCGGCGCAGCTCAACGAAACGTCGCACCTCGAAGCGGTGTCGGACGGCAAGGTCGTCTATCGCGACATGCCCACGATCACCGACAAGAAGGGCCGCATCCTCAGCCTTGCCCGCAATGGCGAGCTGGCGGTGATCGACGCCGAGGGCCGCGAGCGCGAAATCCACAAGGTGCCCTATGGTACCGTGCTGATGCACAAGGATGGCGACGCGGTGAAGGAAGGCGAACGCCTGGCCGAGTGGGACCCGTTCACCCTGCCGATCATCACCGAGACGAGCGGCGTGGTGCGCTACCAGGACCTGATCGACGGCACTACCATGGAAGAGCGCGTCGACGATGCCACCGGCATCGCCCAGCGCGTCGTCACCGAGGTGCGTACCGCCGGCCGCAAGAAGAAGGACGACCTGCGTCCGCGCCTCACCCTTCTGGGTGACAGCGCTGGTAAGTCCGGGGACGAGACCGAGGCCGCGCGCTACATGCTGGCGCCCGGCACCTCGCTCTCGGTCGAGGACGGCCAGCAGGTCGAGGCCGGCGACATTCTCGCCCGCGCCAGCCGCGAAGCGGCCAAGACGCGCGACATCACCGGCGGTCTGCCGCGCGTTGCCGAGCTGTTCGAGGCGCGCATGCCCAAGGATGTGTCGGTCATCGCCAAGATCAGCGGCAAGATCGAGTTCGTCCGCGAATACAAGGCCAAGCGCAAGATCGCGATCGTGCCCGAGGAAGGCGATCCGGTGGAATACCTGATCCCCAAGACCAAGGTGATCGACGTGCAGGAAGGCGACCACGTCAAGAAGGGCGACACGCTCATCTCCGGCTCGCCCAACCCGCACGACATCCTCGAGGTCATGGGCGTCGAGGCGCTGGCCGAGTATCTCGTGAACGAGATCCAGGAAGTCTATCGCTTGCAGGGCGTCAAGATCAACGACAAGCACATCGAGGTGATCGTTCGCCAGATGCTGCAGAAGGTCGAGATCACCGACGGCGGCGACACCGTGCTGCTGCCCGGAGAGCAGGTCGACTTCGAGGAAATGCGCGAGGTCAATGCGAAGCTCGCCAAGGGCAAGGCGCCGGCGCAGGGCGTTCCGGTCCTTCTCGGCATCACCAAGGCCTCGCTCCAGACCCGCTCGTTCATCTCGGCGGCCTCCTTCCAGGAGACCACCCGCGTGCTCACCCAGGCCGCGGTGGAGGGCAAGAAGGACACGCTGATCGGCCTCAAGGAGAACGTGATCGTGGGCCGCCTCATCCCCGCCGGCACCGGCGCGGGCATGAACCGCCTGCGCGTCACCGCCTCGAGCCGCGACGCGGCACTGCGGGCGCAGTGGAAGCGCGCGCAGGAGGCGATCATCGCGGCGAACACCGCCGACGAGGAGCACGCAGCGGAGCTCATGCAGGGGCCCGAGGCGGCGATCGGCGACGATCCCCTGGCGGCGATGGAGGGCGAGACCCACGGCACCGATGCCGATGCAGGCGAATACCTCAATGCCGAGGCTGCCGACGGCGAATAAGCCACGGGATGTCAATAACAATCGGAAGGCCCGCCAAGGTTTCGACCTCGGCGGGCTTTTTCGTGCCTGGCGAAGATACGCTGCCGCGTCCCGGATTGGGACATACGATGCAGAATAGTGATTGTTCGACTCGCCTGAGGTTGATAAATGATAACCAGCAGTCCCGACCAGACGGACTGATTACTTCCTGCGGGCCGCGAAGACATATCTAGCGCTAAGGGGGTTACCGATGAAAAAGATGCTATTTGCGCTGGCGGCCACTGCCGCGTTTACCAGCGCCTATCCGGCCGTCGCGGCGACCAGTCTGCTGACCACCGATGTCGGCTACACCGGTCGGGGTCTGAACCTGACCGCCTTCGCCAACGGCAATTACAACTTCACTTTCGGCCCGATCAATGTCGACGGCTTCACCTTCACCGCCGCACCCGGCGGTGGTGGCAATAGCGGCCAAGGCTCGGTGGTCGGCCAAGGCAGTTACGGCCTTGGTGCCAATGGCTCCTTCGGAGGGCCGGCGGTCTATATCGGTGTCGATTCGGGCACCGGCTACGCACAGCTTCTGGGTGCCACGGGCTACAGCCAGATGGGCTTCTTCATGAACTATGCGCCCGGCATCGGAGACAACGCCACGATCGAAGCGCTCGACGCAATGGGCAATGTCTTTGCGACTTACGACATCGCGACGCTGGCCCCGATTTCGACGCCCGGCGGTTTCAACCAGTTCGAGTTCCGCGGCATCGCGTCGGATACGGCGAACATTTACGGCCTGCGCTTCGGCGGGAACTATATCCTGCTCACCGGAACCCGGAACGGCGTTCCCAACGTTCCCGAACCGGCAACCTGGGCGCTGCTTATCCTCGGCTTCGGCGTGATCGGCGCAGCCCTGCGTCGCCGCGGCAAGGTGCGCGTCAGCTTCGCGTGACGCTGACAGATTTGCCACCACGTGCCCCGCCGGAACGATCCGGCGGGGCCTTTTGCGCGGGCAGGCGAATGACCGGCGGCCTCAGGATATTTACCCGGATTTAGCAGTAGTTGTTCATGGTCGCCCCGAAATAACCGGATGCGATCGATGGCGTTGGGTATCCAGGATAGCGATCTGGAGCGGCTTCTGCTGACGCGCCGCCTGCGTTCGGCTGCCTCCGCTTGGCCGCTGTCGGCGCTGCTCAGGCTGGGGGCGATCGGCGTGGTTGCGACTACTCCTGCGGCCGTGACACGGCCCGTCCCGTTCGCGATCTGGGCGGCAACGGCGATTGCGCTGGGTCTGGCGACCGGATGGCTCACGCGCGCGGCTACGAAACCCCCGGTCGACCTGTCGCGCCTGCAAGCCTCCGCGGCCGTGACCGAGCGGGTAGGCTTTGCAGAAGCTCTCTGGTGGGCCGCCGGCCTCGGCTGGGCGGCGTGGGTGGGGCCAGCCGGTGCCATGGGAACCATCGTCGCCGCAGGCGCGGCGGCGATGCTGGGACCTCTCTTGTACCACCGCGGGCATCTTCAAGGAGAACGCCTTCGCGCTGCCCTGCTGGCCACCGCGCTGAGTGCCGGCGCTGCTCTCGGGGAGGGAGCCGCGTCCGTCCCCTATCTGCTGCTGATCGCCTTTCTCGCGGCGAGCGTTTGGCTCGAACTCGGCAGGCGCGAGCGGATCTTCGCGGGGGACGTCCGCCGGGATTTTGCCCGCAATCGGGCCGATCACCGGATTCTCGACCTTTTGAACCAGCACGAAAGCCAGGGCTTCGACTGGTCATGGACGGTGGATGCCGACGGGCGCCTGCGAGACGTGTCGCCTGGCTTCGCGGAAGCTTTCGGCACCATCGCAACGGACCTGGAAGGCGCTGAGTTCGCCTCGCTGTTCGAACCCGGACAGGAGCGGGAGGCGCTGGCCGGCGCGCTCGCAGAAGGTTCGGAATTTCGCGAGCTGCCGCTGCGCCTCGCCGGGGACGGCGCCGGGCCGCTGATGATGCTGTCCGGCCACCGCGCGGCTCTGGCCGATGGCCCGCGCCGAGGAACGGGACGTGTCGCTGCCTTGCACGAGCCGGCTGCCGGCCGCGTGGCGCGCATGGCGCTCGTCGACCCGCTGACCGCGCTCGCCAATCGTCACGCGCTGCTGGGACGGCTGCGGGATATGCTTGGCGGTGCTGCCGATCGCGACCGGCCGGCCGCGCTGTTCGTGGTCGATATCGACGATTTCCAGTCCGTCAACGATACGCACGGGCCCAAGGTCGGCGATGCGCTGCTGCGCGAGTTCGCGATGCGGATCAGGGGCGATGCCCGCGCTGCGGACATGGTCGCGCGTATCGGCGGCAACCGCTTCGCCGTGGCGATCGAGACGGTCGGCGGCGACAGCCTGCTGATCGGTCGCGCGCACCGCCTTCTCGCCATCGCTCGCGAGCCGTTCGGGCTGCATGGCGCCACCATCCGGCTCTCGACCAGCGTGGGGCTTGCCCGTAGCGAGGCGCACATGACGGCCGCGGAACTGCTGCGCCGGGCCGAGCTTGCGCTGCACTCGGCCAAAGCCAAGGGGCGCGACCGGATGGTGCTGTACGAGGAATCGCTCGACCGCGGCGCGCGCGACCGCCGCCTCCTGGAATCCGAACTGCGTGATGCGCTCAGCCGTAAAGAACTGGTGGTCCACTACCAGCCCGTCATCGCCCTTGCGACGGGTGAGACCGTCGCCTTCGAGGCGCTGGTGCGCTGGAACCACCCGACGCGCGGCCCGCTGATGCCGGACAGCTTCCTGCCGGTGGCCGAGGAATCGGGGCTGATTCTGACGCTTGGTGCCTGGGTGATCCGCCGCGCGCTGGAAGACGTCGCGCGCTGGGAGGGCAGCTTCCGGCTGGCCATCAACCTCTCGCCCAGCCAGACTCGCGACCCGCGTCTTGCCAGTATCATAGAGACGGCACTGGCGATCACCGCCTTTCCGCCGTCGCGCCTCGAGTTCGAGATCACCGAGCACGTGCTGCTCGAGGACGCCGACCGCGGCCGCCGGACGCTGGAGCGGTTGCGGGGGCTGGGCGTGCAGATCGCGCTCGATGATTTCGGCACCGGCTATTCCTCGCTCAGCTATCTGCGCAGCTTCCGCTTCGACCGGGTCAAGATCGACCGCGTCTTCGTGGGCGATATCGAGCACAGCGACGAGGCGCGCGCGATCGTCTCCATCATCACCCGGCTTGCCCAGGCGCTCGATATGCAGACCACGGCCGAGGGGGTCGAGGATCCGCGCCAGCTCGACCTGTTGCGCAAGCTCGGCTGCGACGAGGCGCAGGGCTTCCTCATTCACCGGCCCGTCGATGCCGGGAAGATCGCCGCGGCGCGCGAGGCGGGCGAGGCCTTCCCCGACGCCTCGGCGCGGCTGGCCGACTATCGCGAGGCCCGTCGTGCGGCGGCGCCGCGCCTCTCGCCGCGGAGCCTTTGAGCGGGTCGGCAGCGCACGGGCAAGCCGCTCTCGCCTTCGCGCCCCGGCTGCGCTAGAGCGATTTCGAGTGAAATGCAGCATTTCACGACTCGGAAATCGCGCCAAACACAAAAACCTAGAGCGCGATTTCGATTCCATCGAAATCGAACACGCTCTAGCGCCGCCGCCATGTCACCGGTCACCCGTTTCGCGCCATCGCCCACCGGCCTCCTCCATGTCGGCAATATCCGGACCGCGCTTCACAACTGGCTGCTCACGCGCCGGATGGGTGGACGCTTCCTGCTGCGGATCGACGACACCGACGCCGAGCGAAGCCGGGAGACGTTCGTCGCCGCGATCCACGAGGATCTCGCCTGGCTCGGCATCGAGCCCGACGCGGTGGTGCGCCAGTCGGAGCGTTTCGCGCTGTACCAGGCGGCGTTCGACACGCTGCGCGCGGCGGGGCGGGTCTATCCCTGCTACGAAACCGCGCAGGAGCTGGACCTCAAGCGCAAGGTGCGCCTCGGCAGGGGTTTGCCCCCGGTTTACGACGGTGCCGCGCTCGCGCTGACCGAGGACGAGCGGGCCGCCAGGGAAGCGGCGGGGATCGCACCCCACTGGCGCTTCCGCCTCGATCATGACGAGCAGATCACGTGGGACGACGCCATTCGCGGCCCCCAGCATTTCGACCCGGCGCAACTGTCCGACCCGGTCGTGCGCCGCGCCGACGGGAGCTGGCTCTACATGCTGCCGAGCGTGGTCGACGACATCGACCTTGCCGTCAGCCACATCCTGCGCGGCGAGGACCACGTGTCGAACACGGCCGTGCAGGTCCAGATGTTCACCGCGCTCGGTCGGGGGCGGGACGGAACGCAGGTGCCGGTTTTTGCGCATGAGGCGCTGCTGGTCGGAAGCGAGGGCAAGCTGTCGAAACGGCTTGGTTCGCTCTCGGGCCAGGGCCTGCGCGCCTCCGGCATCGAGCCCGAGGCCGTGGTCGCGCTGCTGGCGCGGCTCGGCACCTCGCAACCGGTCGAGCCGATCGCGGACCGCCACGCGCTGGTCGAGAGCTTCGACCTCGCCCATTTCGGCCGGGCTCCGGCTCGCTTCGACGAGGCCGAGCTTGAGCGGCTGAATGCCGCGATCATGCACCGGATGCCGTTCGATGCGGTAGCGGACCGGCTACCCGACGGGATGGACGAGGCCGCGTGGCGTGCGATCCGACCCAACCTGTCGAAACTCTCCGATGCGGCGGACTGGTGGCGGGTGATTACCGGGCCGATCACGCCGCCTGCCTTCACGGCGGAGGATCGTGCCTATCTCGCCAAGGCGGCCGGTGCGCTCGAATGGGGCGCGGACCCGTGGCACGCGCTGACGGCCGCGCTCAAGGAAAGCACCGGCCGCAAGGGCAAGGCCTTGTTCCTCCCCCTGCGCCAGGCACTGACCGGCGAAGACCACGGGCCGGACATGGCCGAGCTCCTCCCGCTCATCGGCGAAACCGAGGCGCGCAACCGTCTCCTTAATGCCACATAGCCGCCGATGATGACAAGCGTGGAGGGCGAGGTGCTGGCCGAGCTCAACCGCCTGCGTTTCACCACCGGCGCGCGCCGCAAGCAGTGGCATCGCAACTGTGTTGCAGTCGGGCTGTCGGGCGGGTTCCTCGAGCCGCTCGAATCGACGTCGATCCACCCGATCCAGCGCGCGGTCCTGCGCCTGATCCGGATGCTCCCTCTCGGCCGGGTGTGCGAGCGGGACGTCGCCGAATTCAACGAGCAGCAGCACCGACATGGACCAGGTCCGCGACTTCCTGACCCTCCATTACACGGCGACCGAGCGGCGCGATTCCACCTTCTGGCGCCAGGGTGCGGCGATGGAGGTGCCCGACACCCTAACCCAGAAGATCGAGCTGTCCCGCGAGACGGGCCGCGTGTTCCGCAAGAACGAGGAGCTGTTCGCCGAGAACAGCTGGGTCCAGGTGATGATGGGACAGGGTATCGTGCCCGAAAGCTATTACCCGGTCGCGACCAAGCTCTCCCGGACGGAGCTCGACGCACTGCTGGGCGGGCTGCGCGAGAGCATGGCCCGGGCAGTCGCGGAACTCCCCGACCATCACGCCTATGTCGCGCGCTATTGCGGCGCGGCCGAGGCGGCGGCGGCCTAGCGGGGGTTGCAATGACGGGCCGCTTGCGGGAGAGATTTGCCGCGCGTCGCCACGGGGCGGGCGCAGTCTTGGCTGACGGGGGGAACTGACGGCATGGGTCGGCGGCGGCAGGCGGTGACGATCCGCCACGTGGCAGCGGATGCCGGCGTGTCGCTCCAGACCGTCAGCCGCGTGATCCACAACGAACCCAATGTCCGGGCCGAACTGCGCGAGCGGGTGCAAGCGGCCATCGACAAGCTGGGTTACGTCCCTTCGATTGCGGCGCAGCGGATGAGCGGGTCGCGGTCCTACCTCATCCTCGCGATCAACGACCGGGACCGGACCATCGCCGACTGGAGGGCGCGGCAGGGCACAGACTGGGTCGACCAGATGTTGCTCGGCGGGATGCTGGAATGCGCGGCGCACGGCTACCGCATGATCTTCGAGCTGGTCGATACCCACTCCGCCCATGTCGAGCGGGAACTGCTCGCCGCAATCGCCGCGCTCCAGCCCGACGGGGTGATCCTGACCCCGCCGCATTCGGACGATCCGCATATCGTGGAGGTGCTCGCGCGCCAGCACATTCCCTTCGCCCGCATCGGCTCGCTGGGCGCGGGCGGCGGCTTCTCGCTGACGATGGACGATGCCGGGGCAGCCCGCACCGCGACGCTGCACCTTGCCGGACTTGGCCACCGCCGCATCGGCTTCATCGCCGGATCGCCCGAGTATGCGCTCAGCACCTGGCGCGTGGAGGGCTGGCGCGCGGCGATGGCGGAAGCGGGGCTGGCAACCGAGGGGCTGCTCGCGGAAGGCGATTTCTCCTATGCCTCGGGCGAACAGGCTGCGCGCGCTTTGCTCGAGGGCGAGGAGCCGCCCACGGCCATCATTGCCAGCAGCGACCAGATGACGCTCGCGACGCTGGAGACGGCACGGCGGATGGGTCTGGAAGTGCCGCGCCAGCTCTCGCTGGTCAGCTTCGACAACACGCCGATCGTGCGCTTCACCCAGCCTCCGCTCACCGCGGTCGACCAGCCCATCGCCGAGATTTCCGCCCGCGCGGTCGATCTTTTGATCGCGGCCAAGAAGGCGGGCGAAGATGCGGTGCCCGCCGCACCGGTCGTCGTGCCTGCCGGCCTGGTCGAGCGGCAGTCGACCGCGCCCCCACCAGGCCACGCATGACCGCGGAGCGCCAGAGCGCCCGGTTTCTCGGTCTCTACGCGCTCGCCTGGGCGGGCGGGGCTGCTGCCTACATCCCGCTGCTGACCGTCCTGCTCCCCGCGCGCGTCGCCGCGCTGGCGGGGCAGGATGCGGTGGCATGGCTCGGCTATATCGCCTTCGCCGGAGCGGTGGCCGCCAGCCTCGGCCATATCGGGGCGGGCCTGCTCAGCGACCTGCTTGCGAACCGCCGCGTGCCGGCGCTGGCAGGTCTGGCCGGATTCGCCGCGCTGACCCCGATGTTCGCCCTGCCGGAACGATTGGGCGAATTCGTTGCCCTCGTCGTCGCGTGGCAGCTGGCGTTGAACCTGATGCTGGCACCATTGTCTGCCTGGGCGGGCGACTGCGTTCCCGATCAGCAGAAGGGTGTGCTCGGCGGCCTGATAGCCTTTGCCCCGGCAACCGGCGCGGCGGCGGGGGTCCTGATCACGATCCCCGGGCTTGCGGACTTCGCGGCGCGGCTGTGGCTGGTGGTGGGCGTGGTAGGGCTCGCCGTGCTGCCGGTTCTGCTTTTCGGCCGACCGCGCCCGATCGACACGGACAGCCGGATCGTGCCGGGCGATGCCCCGGGCTGGTCGCCACCGACGGCCCCGAATGGACGCGTCGCGCGGATGTGGCTGGCGCGCCTGCTGGTCCAGATCGCGGAGGCGACCCTGTTCGCCTATCTTTACCTGTGGCTGACCAGCTTCGACGCCGGGTTCGACGATGCCGACGTGGCGCGGCTGTTCATGGCCATACTCGCGCTGGGCGTGCCCGCGAGCATCGCAGTGGGCCGCTGGTCCGATCGCAACGACGAGCCGATCATGCCGCTGCGGATCGCCGCGGCGGTCGGGGCCGCGGGCTTGGTCGCGATGGCGCTGGCGCCTTCGCTGCTCCCGGCGCTCGTCGCCTATGGTGTGTTCATCCTCTCCACCGCCGTGTTCCTGTCGCTTCACAGCGCCCAGGTCCTGCGCGTGCTTCCCCGGCCCGAGCGGCGCGGACGCGACCTCGGCTTCTTCAACCTGACCAACACCGTCCCGTCGCTGGTGATGCCCTGGCTCACGATCGCACTGATACCGCGCCTCGGCTATTCGGCGCTGTTCTGGGTGCTGGCGGGGCTTGCCGCGCTGGCGCCGATCCTGTTGCCGCGCCGCTAGCATCGCCAGCCAGCCGCTCGGCACCCCCACGGTCACGCGCATCCCTCTGTCCTGCCTCGCCGCCAAGGGCGCGAAGTTCGACAGCGTGGGCATGCCGCTGCGGCTGCGCGGCGACGCTGGTCTCGCAATCACGCTCCGCGATGTCAGGATCGAGGCGATCGAGCAGACCTACGCCTGCCCGTGAGCCGCCTGCCGTGACCGTGCGCGGGCGAGCCTAGCTCGCGTGGCGCTCCAGCTCGTCGCCCACCAGGGTGACGACGTGGAGCAGATTGGTCGAGCCGGGGGTGCCGAAGGGAACGCCGGCCAGCGCGATCAGCTTGTCGCCGCCCTTGCCGAAGCCGTGGCGCAGCGCCATCCGCTTGCCCTTGGCGATCATCTCCTCGAAGCTGCCGATATCCTTGGTGGAGACGGCATGCGCGCCCCACAGCAGCGCCATCCGGCGGGCGGTGGTGGCGGACGGGGTCAGCACCAGCATCGGTACGCCGGGCCGCTCGCGCGCGACGCGGCGCGCGGTCGAGCCGGAGCCGGTGAAGACCGTGATCGCCTTGATCGCCACCGTGTCGGCGATGGTCATGCAGGCGTGGCTGAGCGCGTCGGCGGTGGTGCTGTCGGGCGGGGTGTCGAGGAAGCGCACGCGCGCCTGGTAGCCCTCGTCGCGCTCCACCTGTACGGCGATGCGGTCCATGATCGTGACGGCCTCCTGCGGCCAGTTGCCGGCCGCGGTCTCGGCGCTCAGCATCACCGCATCGGCCCCGTCATAGACCGCATTGGCGACGTCGGAGACCTCCGCGCGGGTGGGCGCGGGGCTTTCGATCATGCTTTCGAGCATCTGCGTCGCCACGATCACCGGCTTGCCCGCCGCGCGCGCCAGCCCGACGATCTTCTTCTGGAGCGGCGGGACTTCCTGCGGCTCCAACTCGACGCCAAGGTCGCCGCGTGCGACCATGATGCCGTCGGCCATCTCGACGATCTCGGCGAGCCGGCGGATCGCGCTCGGCTTCTCGATCTTGGCGCAGAGCGCGCCCTTGCCGCCCATCAGCTTGCGCGCCTCGGCCAGGTCCTCGGGTCGCTGCACGAAGGAGAGACCGATCCAGTCCGCGCCGTGCTCCATCGCAAAGGCGAGGTCGCGGCGGTCCTTCTCGGTCAGTGCCGGGATCGGCACCTCGGCATCGGGCACGTTGACGCCCTTGCGGTCGGAAATCACCCCGCCGACCTCGGCCTTGCACTCGATGGCGTCAGCCGTGGCGCTCACCACCACGAGGCGGATCTTGCCGTCGTTGATGAGCAGCCGCTGGCCCTTCTCCATCAGCCCGAACAGCTCGGGGTGGGGGAGCTGCACCCGCGTCTCGTCGCCGGGCGCGGGGTCGCGGTCGAGCACGAAGCGCGCGCCGTGGCGGATCAGCGCCTGCCCGTCCCTGAACTGGCCGACGCGCAGCTTGGGCCCCTGCAGGTCTGCGAGAATCGCGATCGGGCGACCCGCCTTCTTCTCGACGGCGCGGATCGCGGCGATCGTCTCGGCATGGATGGCGTGCTCGCCGTGGCTCATGTTGACGCGGAAGGCGTCCGCGCCGGCCTTGAACAATCGCTCGATCATGTCCTGATCGCGGCTGGCAGGGCCGAGGGTGGCGAGTATCTTGACCTTGCGGTCGCGCGGTTCGAACTTCATGCGCCGCCTATGGCAGAGCCGGGCATGAGAGAGAAGGAGCGATTGATGGCAGCGCATACGGATGCACTGGACGAGCTTTCCGATGCCGTAGCGGCGGCTGCCTTCCGCCGGCTGGTGCGGCATCTGCAGCATCGCCACGATGCACAGAATATAGACCTCATGGGCCTTGCCGGTTTCTGCCGGAACTGTCTCGCCGACTGGATGATTGACGCCGGTTATCAAGGTGACAGAGCGTCGGCGCGCGAGGTCATCCACGGCATGACTCACGAGGAATGGAAGGCGACCCGCCAGACCGCGGCAACCCCGGAGCAGCTGGCCCGCATGGAAATCAGCATCGCCAAAAATCGCGTGGATTAGCCGCGCGCCGGGTTCTCGCCCGCGCGCGCGC
The DNA here is from genome assembly GCA_021794525.1 of Pseudomonadota bacterium. GTDB lineage: Bacteria > Pseudomonadota > Alphaproteobacteria > Sphingomonadales > Sphingomonadaceae > Qipengyuania. Next base: position 19,154 of record JAJYQP010000014.1, read on the forward strand.
TGGCTATCCGGGCCTCCGACCGATTCTCATTTCACCGGAGTTTACCCCACATGGCCGATGCCACCGACGACCGCCTGCGCCTGCTGATCGAGCGGGTAGAGCGCCTCGAGGAAGAGAAGAAGGGCATCGCCGACGATATCCGCGACGTCTATGCCGAGGCCAAGGCGGTGGGCTACGACACCAAGATCATGCGCCAGATCGTCCGCCTCAGGAAGATGAAGCCCGACGACCGGGCGGAAATGGAAATGGTGCTCGAAACCTACAAGGCGGCGCTCGGCCTCGGCTAAACTCGGAACATCTTGCTCGCCCGCTCATAGGTCACCCGTGAACCACGCTGCGAGCAACCCCATGGCCGACAAGTCCAAAACCAAGAGCAAGTCCACGGCCAAGGCGCCGAAGTCGACGGCCAAGCCGAAGCCCGCCACAGCCGCCGTCATCGCGGAAACCGGCGAAGAGCCCCGTATGCCGGGGAACGAAAGCGAGATGAGGGACAAGCCCGATTGGCAACCGCGCTTTCCAGGCTCGGGAAGGCTCTCTGGCAAGGTGGCGATCGTAACGGGCGCGGACAGCGGCATCGGGCGGGCGACCGCGATCCTCTTCGCGCGCGAGGGGGCAAAGGTCGCCATCGCCTATTTCGAGGAGGACAAGGACGCCGAGTTTACTGCCGAGATGGTTCGCAAAGAGGGCAGCGAGGCGCTGCTCCACAAGGGCGATCTCGGCGATCCCGAGACCGGCAAGGCGCTGGTCGAGAAGGTCATTGGCGCGTGGGGTCGGCTCGATGTGCTGGTCAACAATGCGGGCGAGCAGCATCCCGACAAGGATATCCGCAACATCACGGTCGAGCAGCTCCAGCGCACCTTCCAGACCAACATCTTCTCGATGTTCTATCTCGTCCAAGCGGCGCGTCCGCACCTCAAGAGGGGTGCGACGATCGTGAACTGCACTTCGATCACGATGTATGCGGGGTCGAAGGAGCTGCTCGATTACAGCAGCACCAAGGGTGCGATCACCGCCTTCACGCGATCCCTGTCCGAAAACCTGATCAAGGACGGCATCCGGGTGAACGCGGTGGCACCGGGGCCGATCTGGACCCCGCTCAATCCGTTCGGCGGCTCCTCGAAGAAGAAGATGAAGACCTTCGGCAAGGACACTCCGATGGGTCGCCCCGGCCAGCCCAACGAGGTCGCGCCCGCCTTCCTGTTCCTTGCCTGCGAGGATTCGTCCTATATGTCGGGGCAGGTCTTGCACCCCAACGGAGGAACGATCGTCAATGGATAGCCCGGTCAGGCCGAAGGTAATTCTCGTGACGACCACGAACACGGTCGAAGGACACCCGGTCGAGGCCTATCTTGGCCTCGTGACGGGCGAGGTGATCGTGGGCGCGAATATTTTTCGCGACATCGGCGCGAGCATTCGCGACATCTTCGGAGGGCGGGCTGCGGGTTACGAGCGCGCGCTTTCGGCCGCCCGGGCGGAGGCAATCCAGGCGATGCAGGCGCAATGCGACAAGCGTGGTGGCAATGCGGTCATCGGCGTCGATCTGGACTACGAGGTCGTGGGCAAGAAGGGCGCAATGCTCATGGTTTCGGTCACCGGTACCGCGGTCCGGGTCGGCGATTGAACGAAGGACGCCGCTCCGCTAGGGCGACGGCTTCCCATTCCCGCCAGCAAGACGGACACCATGGCCGGCCATTCCAAGTTCAAGAACATCATGCATCGCAAGGGCGCGCAGGACAAGAAGCGCTCCGCGATGTTCTCCAAGCTTTCCAGGGAGATAACGGTCGCGGCCAAGATGGGTATGCCCGATCCCGACATGAACCCGCGCCTGCGCCTCGCGGTCAATGCCGCCAAGGCCCAGTCGATGCCCAAGGACAATATCCAGCGCGCCATCGACAAGGCGAGCATGGCCGGGGGCGAGGACTACGAGGAAATCCGCTACGAGGGTTATGGCCCCGGTGGCGTTGCGCTGATCGTCGAGGCGCTGACCGACAACCGCAACCGCACCGCCACCAACGTTCGCACCGCCTTCGCCAAGAACGGCGGCAATCTCGGCTCCGAAGGCTCGGTCAGCCACGGTTTCGAGCGGCTCGGCCTGATCGAGTATCCGACGAGCGCGGGCGACGAGGAGAAGGTGCTCGAAGCCGCGATCGAGGCGGGCGCGGACGATGTCGAAAGCTCGGAAGACGGGCACAGCATCTGGACCGCCGCCGACGCTCTCCACGAGGTTGCCGGCAATCTCGAGAAGGCGCTTGGCGAGGCCGAGGGCGTGAAGCTCGCCTGGAAGCCGACCATCACCGTCGCGATGGACGAGGGCGGCGCCGCGACGCTGCTGAAGCTCGTCGATGCGCTCGACGACGATGACGACGTCCAGACCGTCTGGGGCAATTACGACATCCCCGACGATGTCATGGAAAAGCTGGGCTGACGCATGAGCTGGGCGCTCATCGCACGGGCCCTGCTCGCCGGGGCGATGATCGCCGCTATTTCCGAGATCGGCAAGCGTTTGCCCGCGACGGCCGCCATCGTCGCCTCGCTGCCGCTGGTCTCGGTGCTGGGAATGATCTTCCTGTGGCATCAAAGGCCCGATGCCGAGAACATGGCCCGCCATGCGCAGGCGACCTTCTGGTACGTGCTGCCGAGCCTGCCGATGTTCCTCGCCATCCCCGTGCTACTGCGCGCGGGGGTGAATTTCTGGCTGGCGCTGGGCGCGGGCTGCGTGCTGACGGTGCTGCTCTACCTCGCGATGATACAGCTGGGACCACGCCTCGGCCTCGAGCTGTGAGGATCCTCGGTCTCGACCCGTCGCTCTCCTGCACCGGCTGGGGGGTGATCCGGGTCGAGGGGAGCCGCCTGGCCCATGTCGCCAACGGCCAGATTACGACCGATCCCAAGGCGTCGCTCGCCGAGCGGCTGGCGGCGCTGCAGGCACTGCTCGCCGACGTGATCGCGGCGCACCACCCCGATCGCGCGGCGGCGGAGGAGGTCTTCGTCAACAAGAACCCGCAATCGACACTGAAGCTGGCGCAGGCGCGCGGCGCGGTGCTGGCGGCTTGCGGAGCCGTGGGGCTGCCCGTGACCGAACACGCCGCGCGGCTGGTGAAGAAAGCGGTTGTCGGCACAGGCGCGGCGGAAAAGACGCAGGTGCAGGCAATGCTGAAGGTGCTGCTCCCGGGCGTGAAAGTCGCCGGAGCTGACGCCGCCGATGCGCTCGCGGTCGCGATTGCCGATGCGCACCTAAGTCGCTGACTTGCTGCCGTGAAATTGTCGCAAAACACCAATCCTGCGGGGCGGTTTGCGATTACCGAGCGCGAAAACGACTGGTTCGGCATGACTGTCCATCTCTACGGCATTCCCAATTGCGACACGGTGAAGAAGGCGCGGGCGTGGCTCGAAGCCCAGGGCGTGCGCTACGTGTTTCACGACTACAAGAAGGTCGGCGCCGATCCGATCCGGCTTGCGAAATGGGCCGACGATGCCGGCTGGGAAGCGTTGCTCAACACCCGCGGCACCACGTTCCGGCAGCTGCCCGAAGCCCAGCGGCAAGGGCTCGATCGCGACCGTGCGCTCGCACTGATGGCGGCGCATCCCAGCCTCATCAAGCGGCCTGTTGGGGAGCACATGGGCGGTGTACTGGTCGGCTTCGATCCGGCGCGCTGGCAAGACGTGCTGGTCTGAGCCACCGTGACCTGGCTGGAACCCGTCGCCGTCGCGTTCGGCCTCGCCAACATTGTGCTGCTGCTCCGGCGCAGCATCTGGAACTTCCCGTTCGGGATCGCCATGGTCTCGCTCTACGCGCTGATCTTCTTCGAGAAGCGCCTTTATGGCGAGGCCGGGCTGCAGATCTTCTTCGCCGTGGTGCAGCTTTACGGCTGGCTGCTCTGGGCCCGCGCCGGAGGGGTGCGGGAGGCGGTGGCGGTGGGCTGGGCGGGGTGGCCGGTGCGGATTGCCGCAGTCGCGGGCATCGCGTTCGGCACCGCCATGCTGGGAACGATCATGCATCGCCTTACCGACGCGGCCCTGCCCTATCCGGATGCCTTCATCACTTCGGCCAGCATCGCTGCCCAGCTGCTGCTGTCGTTCCGGCTGATCGAGAACTGGCTGCTGTGGATCGTCATCGACATCGTCGCGGTCGGGCTCTACCTGACCCGCGATCTCACCCTGACCGCGGGCCTCTACACCGCGTTCCTGGTGCTCTCGGTGATGGGCGTGCGCGAATGGATGAAGGCCGAAACCACGATAGCCCCGGCGTGAGGGTCTGTTTCCATGGCGCCGAAAGCACCGGCAAGTCCACGCTGGCGCGCAAGCTGGCGACCGAGTTCGGCTGCCCGCTGGTCGAGGAATACGGTCGCACCTATGCCGAGACCATCGATACCAATTTCCGCATGACGAACCTGCTGTCGATCGCCGCGACCCAGAACCGCAGGATGCGCGACGCCTGTGCCGCAGGTGCCGGCCTCATCCTGCTCGACACCGATCCGCTGATGACCGCGGCCTGGGCGGAGATGATGTTCGGCCACGCGCCGCACGATCTCCTCGGCTACGACAAGGCCGAGTTTTACCTGCTGTTCGAGCCGGATACGCCGTGGGTCGATGACGGGACGCGGTTTTTCGGCGGCGCGGAGGAGCGGGCGCGCTTCGCGGCGCTGGCGGAAGACATGCTGGTGCGTGCCGGGGTCGGCTTCGTGCGGATCGGCGGGCGTTGGGAAAAGCGCGAGGAAAAGGTGCGCGCCGCCATCGCGTCGGTGCGGGCGGCGGTCGCCAAACCCCTACGCAGTTGAATTGTCACACCGCCCTGCGACAAGCTGCGTCATGCGCCCGGTCCTGATCCTATTGCTGCTATTTGCCCCGGTCTTGCCCGCCTCGGCCGCCGGGCTGCTTGTCATCGCCCACCGCGGCGCGGCTGGCGAACGGCCCGAACACACGCTCGCAAGCTACGAGCGCGCGATCGATGCGGGGGTGGACTATATCGAGCCTGACCTGGTGGTCACAAAGGATCTGGTGCTGGTGGCCCGCCACGAGACCGAGATCGGCGGCACCACCGATGTCGCCGACCGCGCCGAATTCGCCGACCGCCGCCGGGGCAAGGAAGTGGACGGCAAGCTCGTCACCGGCTGGTTTGTCGAGGACTTCACCCTCGCCGAACTGAGGACGCTGCGCGCCAGGGAACGGCTCGCCGGCGTCCGCCCCGCGAACGTGCGCTTCGACGGGCTGTGGCAGGTGCCGACGCTGTCCGAGATCATGACGCTGGTGCGAGCCAAGCAGAAGGAAACGGGGCGGACGATCGGCATCTACCCGGAACTCAAGCATCCGACCTTCCTGCTCCAGAACGCGGGCATCGACAGCGTGGACCTGCTGGTGGCTGCGCTCAGGAAAGAGAAGCTGGACGAGAGCGGTGCCGCGGTCATCGTCCAGTGTTTCGAGGTCGAGCCGCTGCGCCGCCTTCACAAGCTGCTGCCCGAGGTGAAGCTGATGCAGCTCGTCGCATCGAGTGGCGGTCCGGCGGATTCGCCGGGGACCGGCTATGACAGCATGATCCGCCCGGCCGGCCTCGCGGAGATCGCGCGCTACGCCGCCATTGTCGGGCCCGACCTGCAGCTTCTGTTCGACGCAGACGGCAAACCGGGGCCGCTGGTGCGTGATGCCCACGAAGCGGGGCTGGAGGTCCACGGCTGGACTCTGCGCAAGGAGAATATCTTCCTTCCGCCCGAGCTGCGGCGCGGGGCCGGGGCCAATGCCGCAGGCGATGTCGCGGCCATGCTCGCCCGGCTCCGCGCGACCGGGCTCGACGGCGTCTTCACCGACGATCCGGCGGTGGTGGTCCCGCTGCTCAAGGCGAGGTGATCAGCGCGCGGTGCGCGCCGCCACGATGATGTCGAGCGACATGTCGCCCGAGAGGTGAAGCCCCTTCATCGGCGAGAACGCGACTCCGCGCATCTCGGTGACAGAAAGGCCCGCCTCGGCGAGCAGAGCCTCCAGTTCCTCGGGCGTCACGAAATCGTGCCAGTCGTGGGTGCCGCGCGGTACCGCGCCGACTGCCTCCGCCGCGCCGACCAGCAGGACTCGGCTCGCCAGCGTGCGGTTCGGGGTTGAGAGTACCATCAGTCCGCCGGGCGCGAGATGACCGGCGAGCTGGCCGAGGAAGCCAGCCTTGTCGGCGACATGCTCGAGCACCTCCATGGAGGTGACGAGGTCGAACTTCCCCAGCCCCAGTGAGCCGAGCTCGCCCGAGCGGTAATCGATGGCCAGCCCCATGCCCTCGGCGTGCTCGCGCGCCACCGCGATGCTCTCGGGTGCCGCATCCACGCCCGTCACCGCCGCGCCGAGGCGGGCCAGCGGTTCGCACAGCAGCCCCGCGCCGCAACCGACATCGAGCGCGCGCTTGCCAGCGAGCGGCTGGCGGCCCTCCCGGGCGCCCGACCAATGCCTGTCGATCGCAGAGCGCACGAAACCGAGACGCACCGGATTGAGCCTGTGCAGCATCGCGCTCGAGCCCTTGGGATCCCACCATTCGGCGGCCTGCGCGCCGAAATGCGCGGCCTCGTGGGGCCTAATGGTGGCCGACGGAAAGCTTGGGGCGGTTCCGGTTGCATCGCTCATCGCCCGACCGTAACAGCGCGCCCGAGGCACTTCCAGCCCGAGGCACAACCAGCCAGAAGGGCTTTGCGAAAAGGAGCGCAGATTGGCGCGGATCGTGATGAAATTCGGCGGCACTTCGATGGCCGGGACCGAACGCATCCGCCGCGTTGCCAATATCGTGCGCCGCCAGGCCGCGAATGGCGACCAGGTCGCCGTGGTCGTCTCCGCAATGGCAGGGGAAACCGACCGGCTGGTCAACTTCTGCCGCGAGGCGAACGCGCTCTACGATCCGGCGGAATATGATGTGGTTGTTGCATCGGGCGAGCAGGTGACGAGCGGGCTGCTTGCAATCACCTTGCAGGGTCTCGGCTGCAAGGCGCGCAGCTGGCTCGGCTGGCAGATGCCGATCCGTACGGTCGAAGCCCATGCCAAGGCCCGGATCGAGGGCATCGACGCCGACGAACTGCTCGCCAGCATGGGTGAAGGCGAGATCGCGGTCATTCCCGGCTTCCAGGGCATGAGCGAGGATGGCCGGGTGACCACGCTGGGGCGCGGCGGCTCGGACACCAGCGCGGTCGCGGTGGCGGCGGCGATCGGAGCCGACCGCTGCGACATCTACACCGACGTGGACGGGGTCTATACCACCGATCCGCGCATCGTCGCCAAGGCGCACAAGCTGAAGGCGGTGACCTACGAGGAAATGCTCGAACTCGCGAGCGTCGGGGCCAAGGTGCTCCAGACCCGCTCGGTCTCGCTCGCGATGAAGGAAGGGGTGCGCGTGCAGGTGCTCTCCAGCTTCGTGGGCGAGGATGCCACCCCCGCAGACGACCTTCCCGGCACGATGATCGTGTCGGAGGAGGAAATGGACCAGCTAGTGGAGAACGGCGACATGGAACGCCAGCTCGTGACCGGTATCGCGCATGACAAGAACGAGGCAAAGCTCATCCTCACCCGCGTGCCCGACAAGCCGGGCGCGGTGGCGCATATCTTCGAGCCGCTCGCGGCGGCCTCGATCAACGTCGACATGATCATCCAGAACGTCGGCCGCGACAAGGGCGAGACCGACGTGACCTTCACCGTGCCCCAGGCCGACCTGCCGCGCGCGCAGGCGCTGCTGGAGGACCGCCGGGGCGAGATCGGCTTCAACCGCATCATCAGCGACAGCAAGATCGCCAAGATCAGCGTGGTCGGCGTGGGTATGAAGAGCCACGCGGGCGTCGCGGCGACGATGTTCAAGGCGCTGGCGGATCGCGGCATCAACATCCAGGCGATCTCTACCTCCGAGATCAAGGTCTCCGTGATCATCGACGAGGACGAGACCGAGCTTGCGGTGCGCGTCCTGCATACAGCCTATGGCATGGACGCCACGGAAGAGGCGGCCTGAGGCTGCCGGCATGGGCCACACCGCGACGATCCTGCTTCTCGGCTCCGGCGAGCTGGGGCGCGAATTCGTCATTTCCGTCAAGCGCCTTGGAGCGCGGGTAATAGCCTGCGATTCCTATGACGGTGCTCCCGCGATGCAGCTCGCCGATGCGCGCGAGGTGTTCCCGATGCTCGATGGCGCGGCGCTTCGGGCGGTGGCGGAGCGTCACCAGCCCGAATACATCGTCCCAGAGATCGAGGCGATCCGCACCGAGGTCCTGGCCGAGCTGGAGGCGGAGGGCTTCACCGTGGTCCCCTCCGCCAGGGCGGCGCAGCTGACCATGAACCGCGATGCCATCCGCGATCTCGCGGCGACCGAGCTGGGCCTAACTACCTCGCGCTACCGCTATGCCGAAAGCCTCGGGGAAGCGTGCGCCGCGGCGGAGTTCACCGGCTACCCGTGTGTGATCAAGCCGGTCATGTCCTCGAGCGGCAAGGGGCAGTCCACGGTGCGCGATTCGACCGCGCTGGAGGCGGCGTGGAACCATGCAGTCGCCGGGATGCGCGGCGACCGGGCGCGGGTGATCGTCGAGGCCTTCGTCGAGTTCGACTACGAGATCACGCTGCTGACCGTCAGCCACGCAGGCGGGGTCACCTTCTGCCCGCCCATCGGCCACCGACAGGAGCGGGGCGACTACCAGGAAAGCTGGCAGCCGGCGGCGATGTCGCAAGCGGCGATAGCGAGCGCCCAGGGGATGGCGCGCACCGTGGTCGGGGCGCTGACGGGAGAAGGGCGCGGCTGGGGGCTCTACGGGGTCGAATTCTTCGTGAAAGGCGAGGAGGTCATCTTCTCCGAACTCAGCCCGCGCCCACACGACACCGGCATGGTCACGCTGGCGAGCCAGAACCTGAGCGAGTTCGACCTCCACGCCCGTGCGATCATGGGCCTGCCGGTCCCCGCGGAAATCCGCGCGCGGCCCGCTGCCTCGGCCGTGATCCTCGCCGACCGTGACAGCCGGCACCTGTCCTACCATAGCCTCGCAGACGCGCTGGCAGAGCCGGGAACCGACGTCAGGATCTTCGGCAAGCCAACCAGTCGCCCCTACCGCCGGATGGGGGTTGCGCTGGCGACCGCGGGCAGCGTCGATGAAGCGCGGCGCAAGGCTCGCGACGCGGCCGCATCCGTGCGGATCGACTACGGCCCCGCTTGATGCCTGCGCGCGCCGCCCCTAAGCGCGCTGCGATGACGACCTATCCCAAGACCAAGGCGCTGATGCAGCGCGGTGCAGACTTCCTCGGCAGCGAGACCGCGATCCTGTGCGGCGCGATGAGCTGGGTGTCGGAGCGCAACCTCGTCTCCGCGATCAGCAATGCGGGCGGCTTCGGCGTGATCGCCTGCGGGGCGATGACGCCCGAGCTGCTCGATGCGGAGATCGCCGCGACCAGGGCCCTCGCCACCAGACCCTTCGGCGTCAACCTCATCACCATGCACCCGCAGCTGTTCGACCTCATCGCCGTCTGCGCGAAGCACGGTGTCGGGCACGTGGTGCTCGCCGGCGGCATCCCGCCCAAGGGCAGTGTGGAGGCCATCAAGGGCAGCGGGGCAAAGGTGATCTGCTTCGCACCCACGCTGGCGCTGGCGAAGAAACTGCTGCGCCAAAGAGACGGGGCGGGCGCGGATGCGCTGGTGATCGAGGGCATGGAAGCGGGCGGGCATATCGGCCCGGTCTCCACCAGCGTGCTGGCGCAGGAGATGCTTCCCGAACTTGCGGAGCAGCACCTCGTCTTCGTTGCTGGAGGGATCGGCCGGGGCGAGGCGATCGCGGGCTATCTCGAGATGGGTGCCTGCGGGGTCCAGCTCGGCACCCGCTTCGCCTGCGCGACCGAGAGCATCGCGCACCCGGCCTTCAAGAAGGCCTTTTTCCGCGCCAGCGCGCGCGATGCCGTCGCCAGCGTGCAGGTTGACCCGCGCCTGCCGGTGATTCCGGTGCGCGCGCTCAAGAACAGGGGCACCGAGGCCTTTACTGCCAAGCAGCGCGAGATCGCCCAGGCGCTTGACGAGGAAGGGATCGCAATGGGCGAGGCACAGCTCCAGATCGAGCATTACTGGGCGGGCGCGCTGCGCCGCGCGGTTATCGACGGGGATGTCGAGAACGGCAGCCTGATGGCAGGCCAGTCGGTCGGCATGGTGACACAGGAAGAGCCCGTCGCCGAGATCATCGCCCAGCTCATGGCCGAGAGCGAGGCCGCGCTGTCCCGGCGCTGACCCGGCGACGCCTGTCGCTCAAGTGTCACACCTCTCCGGGCGTGCACTCGCACGGGGAACCGGCTTCGTCTGTGAGGGTTTGTCCGTGTTGGGGGGGGCTAACGGTGAGCCGTGAACATGCTGTTCCGCATAAGGTTTGACATCGCGATCTATCCCGATCGCATCCAGGTCACCGACCTGCGGCGAGGGCGGTTTGTCGACTTCCAGGCGGAGGTCCCGTTTTCCGCGCCCGATCGCCTCGTGGCCGACGGCGTCTATTTCGAGAACGCGCTCGCCAAGGCGACCCGAAAGGCGCTCAATGGCGGCTTCATCCTGTTCGATTCGCAGGCGACGGTGACCGCGGGAGCTGACCTGCTCGGCGACAGTGGGCGGCAAGTCGTTCGCCGGGCGCTGCGCGACATCGGATTCAAGACCATACACTTCGAAGGGATGGAAGAGCCCGAGCCGGCGTCGGCCTTGCCCGCCAGCCTCGTCGATCTGATTCGCGCCCGGTTGTAAGTGCAGTCTTCCCCGCTACACTCAGCCCAAGCAAGGAGAGCGAAGGATGTGCGAGCGGCACACAGTCGAAAAGTGGGCGAAGGATGCGCTGACCCGGCGCGAGGTGGGGGCACTGGGGGCCATCGGCGCGCTCGCCGCCTGCGCGCCGGTCGGTGCCGACGGTTCGCGCTCCGCTGCATCCTCGGGGTCGCCCGCGATCGAGGGGCGCGCCGTGTCCTTCGCCACCGCCGAGGGCACGCTCGATGGTGAGTTCTTCGCCGCCAGTTCCCGCAAGGCGCCGGGCGTTGTCCTGTGGCCGGACATCGCCGGCATCCGGCCCGCCAAGCGCCGGATGGCGCAGCGGCTGGCCGAGGCTGGTTACGCCGTCCTCCTCGCCAACCCCTATTACCGCGACGTGAAGGGCCAGCAGTTCGCCGACTTCGCCGATTTCGCCGGCAATGGCGGCTGGGACAAGGTGACGCCTTGGCGCAATCGCTTCACCACCGACACCATTCGCACCGATGCCACCGCTGTCGCCGCCTGGCTGCGCGCACAGGCCGAGGTGGACACCAAGCGCGGCATCGGCGCGCAGGGCTATTGCATGACCGGCAGCTTCGCGCTCGTCGCACCCTCGGCGGACGCCGGAGTTCACGCCGGGGCGAGCTTCCATGGTGGCGGCCTCGTCCGCGCGGACGATCCCGAGAGCCCGCACCGCACTCTGCAGCGCGGGAAGCACTATCTCGCCGCCATCGCTAAGAACGACGATGCAAAGGCGCCGGGCGACAAGGACGCGCTTCGTGCAGCCGCGACGGAGGCAGGTGCCGATGCCGAGATCGAGGTCTATCCCGCCGACCACGGCTGGTGCGTCCCCGACAGTCCGAGTTACGACCAGGCGGAGGCCGAACGCGCCTGGGCGCGACTGCTGACACTTTACGCGAAGCTCTAACCCGGTTTTCCTTCCCACGCCGCTGACGGCCCGCTAGCTTCCTCCGCGACGAGAGGAGGCGGATCCCGATGGATGGAAGTCTGATCACAGCAGTCCTGCTGATCGGCGTGTTGTTGGTGTTCCTGATAAGCGCGGTGAAGGTCGTGCGGCAGGGCTATGTCTACACCGTCGAAAGGCTCGGGAAATTCACCCTGGCGGCGGAGCCGGGCCTGCACCTCCTCGTCCCCTTCATCGACCGGATCGGTCAGAAGGTGAACATGATGGAGCAGGTGCTTGACATCCCGGGACAGGAGATCATTACCCGCGACAATGCCATGGTGGGCGTGGACGCCGTGGTGTTCTTCCAGGTGCTCGATGCGGGCAAGGCCGCCTACGAGGTGCATAATCTTTATGCCGCGATCATGGCACTCACCACCACCAATTTGCGCACGGTGATGGGCAGCATGGACCTCGACGAGACGCTGTCGAAGCGCGACGAGATCAACGCCCGCCTGCTTTCGGTGGTCGATCACGCCACCAGCCCGTGGGGCGTCAAGATCACCCGCGTGGAGATCAAGGACATCCGCCCGCCAATAGACATCTCAGAAGCCATGGCCCGCCAGATGAAGGCCGAGCGTCTGAAGCGTGCCGAGATTCTCGAGGCGGAGGGCGAGCGCGCCAGCCGCATCCTGCGGGCCGAGGGCGAGAAGCAGAGCGCGATCCTCAAGGCCGAAGGGCAGAAGGAAAGTGCCTTCCGCACCGCCGAGGCGCGCGAACGCGAGGCCGAGGCGGAAGCGCGCGCGACCGAGGCGGTCTCAAGCGCGATCGCGCAGTCGGGCAGCATGGCGATCAATTACTTCGTCGCGCAGGAATACACCCGCGCCCTGGGCAAGTTCGCCGACAGCCCCAACGCCAAGACGATCCTGTTCCCGGTCGAGGCGACGCAGCTCATCGGCTCGCTCGGCGGCATCGGCGAGCTCGTGCGCGAGACCTTCGGGTCGGAGGGCAAGCCCGCGGGCACGGTCGACAGTGGCCTGCCCCTGCCACCGTCGCGCGAGCGCCAGCCATTGCCCCGTCGGCCCGTGGTGACCGGCGCGGGCGTGCCCCGCAGCACGGACGAGGGCCGCTGACCCGATGAACGGGATCGATCCGCACTGGTGGTGGTTCGCCATCGGCCTCGTCCTCGCCGCGCTCGAGATGACGGTGCCGGGCGTTTACCTCATCTACCTTGCCCTCGCGGCGCTGGTGACGGGCGTGCTGGTGCTGGCGGGCGAGTCCTCGCTGCCGATGCAGATCGTCAGCTTCGTCTCGCTGTCGCTGATCTTCGCCTTTTCCGCCAAGCGCTGGCTGCGCGACAAGCCGATCGAGAGCAGCGACCCCCTGATGAACAACCGCGCCGGGCGGCTCATCGGCCAGACCGCGATCGTAACCCAGGCAATCGAAAACGGCGAGGGCCGGGTGCGCGTGGGCGACGGCGAGTGGCTGGCGAGCGGACCGGATTGCCCCGCGGGCACCCGGGTGCGGATCGCCGGGGCGAACGGAGCGTGCTTGGCGGTCGAGGCACTGGAGCTGCCAAGGCCAGGCTGGTGACCAAGAGCATGGCGTGCGTGCTGGCCCTCGCACTGCTTCTGACGAGTTGCGGTGAGATCACGAAGGACGACTGCAAGACCGAATTACCAAGCGGCTATTCCGGCATCGCAATCGCAATGGAAACTGGCGCAGCTACCTTCGCGATCAGCGATCATTGTGCTTTCATGGTGAGCGGATCAAATGAGGTGTACGATCGTATCTTTGAAGCGTGGCGAGCCTCGCCATACGAGGGCGACCTGCGTCCAATCTATATTTCGGCCAGTGGTTCAGTCATCCCGAACGAAGTAAGGGACTGGATGCCGGAAGATGCCAAGCTGACGCCTTACTTCGTAGTTTCCGAACTGCGCGAGACTTCTACCGATTTTACCCGTGATCAAGCGGATTTCGCTTTCAGGATGCGGCTCGGGCGACCAGCTCCGCCGCCCCGCTCTGGCGATGGCGGGGATGATCCCGAGACTCGCCTGATACTGACAGACTAAAGCGTCAACTTTCCACTCAATAGCTCAGCCGCTCCGCGAAGCGCCCGTGCTTCCGGTAGGGCACCATCCACTCTTCGAGGAACAGGCCGAGGGGCTTGGGGTCGATACCTAGCGCCTTGAACCCGCTCGCGCCGGGGCTGGCGACATTGCCGGCCTTGAGCAGGCCCCACTGGTCCGAGTTCATCGGTGTGCCGGGGAGGGCGGCAAAGAAGGCGGCGATGCTGTCGGGCATGGGGATGAGCGCGGGCTTGCGGCGCTGGCCCGCGGCAATGCGCCGCTGGAGCTCCATCATCGTCATCACCTCGGGCCCGGCTAGCTCGAAGGTCTTGCCGCCGAACTTGGCCGACTCTGCCACCGCCCGCGCCGCCGCCTCGGCCACGTCGGCCACATAGGCCGGCTGCACCTTCGCCTCGGCGCCGAACACCGGCAGCACCGGCAGCCGCGCGATCAACGGCGCGAACAGGTCGAGCAGCCCGCCGCCCTGGCCGAACAGCAGCGAGGGGCGCAAGATCGTGGCATTGGGGAACGCCGCCAGCACCGTCGCATCGCCCGCGCGCTTGGCCGCAGCATAGCGATTATCCTCGAGGTCGTCGGGCACGATAGCGCTGATATGGACGAAGGCCTGCGCATCGCCTGCCCTGGCCGCCGACGCCATCCAGCCCGGCGCCTCGCCCATCAGGCGCATCAGATTGCCCGAGAAGCTGCCCACGCAGTTCACCACCGCGTCGGCCCCGGCGATGGCCCGCTCGACGCTGGCCCGCTTGGTCGCGTCGCAGGGGGCGAACTGGATCTGGCCGAGATTGGCGAGCGGCTTCAGCGCCCAGGCCTGGTCGGGATTGCGCGCCGCGATACGGACTCGCGCGCCCCGCGCCAGCACGGCCTGCGCGATATGGCTGCCGAGGAAACCGCTGCCGCCCATCAGCACGACGAGCTTTCCTGCAAGTGTCCTGTCCGAGGTCATGTATCTTCCCGTGGTTTGCAATCGGATCGCCGCCGCCTTGCCCCAAGCGCCTGCTGCCCGCAAGCGCGCCGGACCTGTTGAGGGGCGAAGCCACATCGCGGCGACAATGCCGATTGACGCCCCCACCCACCTCGGCTAGTGGCGCGCGCCTACCCTGAGGGGCCGGACCACGAAGACCGGCCGCTCCCGTGCCCAGATGGCGGAATTGGTAGACGCACCGTCTTCAGGTGGCGGCGCTCGCAAGGGCGTGGAGGTTCGAGTCCTCTTCTGGGCACCATTTGTTCTTCTCACGTTCTCCCAAATAATCTATAAAACCCGCAGAAATCCTAGGGATTTGGCCCTTGGATCGTTCCGGATCGTCCCGCCTGTTCTCGGGGGTTCCAGACACTTTTGTGGGCCTTTTGAGGCCGTTTCGCAAAGGCCCAGATGAAAAGGCCCCCACATGCCACTGACAGATACTCGCCTCCGCGCACTCAAGCCCAAGGATAAGCCGTACAAGGTAACCGATGAGCGCGGCCTATATGTTGAGGTGACGCCCACCGGCGGCAAACTTTGGCGATTCCGATACCGGATCGGCGGCGCGCAAAAGAAGCTCTGCATCGGCAGCTATCCCGACATCAGCCTCAAGCAAGCGCGAGACGAAGCCTACGAGGCACGACGAGCTGTTGCTTCAGGGAGCGACCCGGCCTTTGAGAAGCGGAAGCGGAAAATCCGCGCCGAGTTCCTTTCTGCACAGACGTTCGAGGCAGTCGCACGTGAGTATATTGAACAGATGATGGTCCAGAATGGCCGTGCCGATGGCACGATCGTCAAGGCCAATTATTTCCTCGACAAGCTTGCGCCTGCCATCGGGAACAGACCCATCGACGAGATCGAGCCGTTCGAAGTCCTGGCTCCTCTCAAACGACTGGAAGCCACTGGTAAGCACGAGACTGCGAAGAAATGCCGCTCGTTCGCAGGTCGCGTGTTTCGCTACGGTGTTGCTACCACCCGCTGCAAATCCGATCCGACCAGTATGCTGAAGGGCGCTCTCGTAACGCCGAGAGCCACGCATTATGCAGCAATCCTCGAGCCCACCGAGCTAGGCGGGCTGCTGCGCGCAATCGACGACTTCACTGGCTACATGGTGACCAAGTTAGCTTTGCAGATAGCGCCGCATGTGTTCGTACGCCCCGGCGAACTCCGGCACGCCGAATGGCATGAGATCGACCTCGTCGATGGGGTCTGGAAGATCCCTGCCGGTAAAATGAAAGCGCGCCGAGCGCATGCCGTCCCGCTTTCCAAGCAGGTTAGAGGCTATCTCACAGATCTGGCCGAGATGCTCGGCCGCGAAGGATATGTTTTCCCATCTGCGCGCAGCTCCAAGCGTCCCATGAGTGAAAACACGCTCAATGCCGCATTTCGTCGCATGGGATATTCGAAGGAAGAAGTCACCGCGCATGGACTCCGGGCGACAGCATCGACATTCCTGAACGAGTCGGGCCTTTGGAATCCCGATGCGATCGAGCGTGCCCTGGCACATGGCGACAGCAATGTTGTGCGTGGCATCTACCATCGCGGCAAACATTGGGAAGAGCGCGTGCGCATGGCTCAATGGTGGAGCGACTACCTCGATGAGCTCCGGACAGGAGGAAAGGTCATCATGGGAAAGTTTGCGAATGGTTGATCGGAAGAACGAATTTCTTCTCAGCCAGTGCAGGATTGAAGGCTCAGGACCAGCCCTATCATGGACACTGACGCGAGCAAGGCGAACTCAATTCTGATGCCCCAGACCTTAAGCCACTTCCGCATCGTGCCGAGCCTCAGTTCCTAGAGCTTTGGCAGCTAAGCTGATCGAAGCGCTCAGCAACAGTCTTCCACGTTGCTATGCCTGCCTCGTCCCCTTCGTTAGATAGCCGCTGGATTTGCTGCGCAATATACGCGGTTCCCTCTTCGCCATGGTTCTTTTCGACCCAGAGCGCGACGGCCCACAATTCCTGATCGCGGTTCAGCACCATGGTTCACGTCTCCCGGTCCAGGTTCGCGCCAGGCCTTCGCTGACCAGCTGATCGCCAAGCGAGCGGCCGCCGCGCGTTACAACCCGCAATTTGCGACCGTACTGATCCTCGTCTCTGCTCCCGATAGTCCTCAGTTCAAAGGGCCCGCCATTCAGCAATTCGACAAGGCGGTGCGTCGCGCGCATGCCGAGCTGGTATTCATGCACCAT
>JAJYQP010000043.1 GCA_021794525.1 Pseudomonadota bacterium
CTATCTCGATTACGCGATGAGCGTGATCGTGGCTCGCGCCCTCCCGGACGTGCGCGACGGGTTGAAGCCGGTCCACCGCCGTATCCTCTTCGCCAGCCAGGAAGGCGGCTTCGTCGCGGGGCGTCCCTATCGCAAGAGCGCCAAGATCGTGGGCGACGTGATGGGCAACTATCACCCGCACGGCGATGCGGCGATCTATGATGCGCTGGCCCGCATGACGCAGGACTGGTCGCTGCGGGTGCCGCTGGTCGACGGCCAGGGCAACTTCGGCTCGATGGATCCCGATCCGCCCGCCTCGATGCGCTATACCGAGGCGCGCCTGGCGCGGGTAGCGAACAGCCTGCTTGACGATCTCGACAAGGACACTGTCGATTTCACCGACAACTACGACGGTTCGCGGCGAGAGCCGACCGTGCTGCCCGCCCGGTTCCCCAACCTGCTGGTCAACGGCGCGGGCGGAATCGCGGTCGGCATGGCTACCAACATCCCGCCGCACAATCTGGGCGAGGTGATCGACGGCTGCCTCGCCTTCATCGATAACCCCGCGATCACCGTTGACGAGCTGTTCGAGATCATCCCCGGTCCCGACTTCCCGACCGCACCGATCATCCTCGGCAAGCACGGTGCCCATGCGGCCTACACGACCGGGCGCGGCAGCATCCTCATGCGCGCTCGGCACGAGATAGAGACTGGCAGGAACGACCGTCAATCGATTGTATTTACTTCGATTCCCTATCAAGTCGGGAAGTCCGGACTGGTCGAGAAAATCGCCGAGCTCGCCAAGGACAAGCGGATCGAGGGTGTGAGCGACATTCGCGATGAAAGCTCGCGCGAGGGCGTGCGCGTCGTCATCGATCTGAAGCGCGACGCGACCGCCGAGGTCGTGCTCAACCAGCTGTGGCGGCACAGCCCGGCGCAGGCGAGCTTCCCGGCGAACATGCTGGCGATCCGCGGCGGACGGCCCGAGACGCTGTCGCTGCGCGACATCATCCAGGCCTTCATCTCGTTCCGCGAGGAGGTCATCACCCGTCGCACCAAGTTTGAACTGAACAAGGCGCGCGACCGGGCACACATCCTGCTCGGGCTGGTGATCGCGGTTTCCAATCTCGACGAGGTCGTGGCGATCATCCGAGGCGCTCCCAATCCCTCAGAGGCGCGCGCGCGGCTGCTCGCCAAGGAATGGCCGATCGGCGACATCGCGCAATACATCGCGCTCGTCGAGGCGATCGAGCCTACCAGCGACGAGCATGGTGGCACCTATCGCCTGTCGGAGCGGCAGGTGAAGGCCATCCTCGACCTTCGCCTGCACCGCCTCACCGCGCTGGGCCGCGACGAGATCGGTGACGAGCTCGAGGAGCTCGCCGCCGCGATCGCCGAATACCTCTCGATCCTCGCCGACCGGGTGAAGCTCTACGGCGTGATGCGCGGTGAGCTGGAGGAGATCAAAACCCTTTACGCGACCCCGCGCCTCTCCGAGATCGCGCCCGCCTGGGACGGCCTGGACGACGAGGATCTGATCGAGCGCGACGAGATGGTCGTGACCGTGACTCACGACGGTTACATCAAGCGCACCCCGCTCTCGACCTTCCGGGCGCAGGCGCGCGGCGGCAAGGGCCGCAGCGGCATGGCCACCAAGGACGAGGATGCGGTGCGCGAGATGTTCGTCACCAGCACCCACAATCCGGTGCTGTTCTTCTCCACCACCGGCAAGGTCTATCGCCTCAAGGTCTGGAAGCTGCCCGAGGGCGGCCCGAACACGCGCGGTCGCCCGATCGTCAACCTGCTGCCTGCGCTGGATGAAGGCGAGACCATCCGCACCGTGCTCCCCCTGCCCGAGGACGAGGCGAGCTGGGGCGCGCTGTCGGTGGTCTTCGCGACCGCGCATGGCAATGTCCGTCGCAACAGCATGGACGCGTTCGCCAACATCCCGTCGAACGGGAAGTTCGCGATGCGCTTTGATGAGGACAGCGCCGACCGGCTGATCGGCGTCGCGCTGCTGGAGACGGGCGACGACGTCCTGCTCGCCACGAAGCGCGGCAAGGCGATCCGCTTTGCCGCCGACGATGTGCGCGAGTTCCAGAGCCGCACCTCGACCGGCGTGCGCGGCATGACGCTGAAGGGCGACGACGAGGTGATCTCGCTCTCTATCCTCCACCGCGTCGGCACCTCCACCGAAGAGCGCGAGCAATATCTCCGATATGCACCGTGGAAGGCCGAGAAGGAGAGCGAGCCCGAGCTTGCCCCGGAACGCTTTGCCGAGCTGGCGGGGAAGGAGCAGTTCATCCTCACCGTCTGCGCCAACGGCTATGGCAAGCTGTCCTCGGCCTACGAATACCGCAGGATCGGGCGCGGCGGCCAGGGCATCACCAACATCGACAACATCGAGCGCAACGGCCCGGTCGTGGCGAGCTTCACCGCGACCAAGGACGACCAGCTGCTGCTGGTGACCGACCAGGCCAAGCTCATCCGAATCGGGCTCGGCTCGCTGCGGGTCATCGGTCGCGGGTCGGCGGGCGTTCGGCTCTTCAATGTGGCCGATAACGAGCATGTCGTCAGCGCCGTCCGCCTTGACGAGGAGGAGGAACCCGAATCTCCGGCGGAAGAAGCGATCGCGGAGGAAATCATCGCCCGGAGCGCCACCGAAACGATGCCTGCGACGACAATGGACCGCGACGATCCGACCCCGACGGAACTCTGACCCGCTTTGGATCCGCGCGCGGAATGGTCCCTGTTCGGGCGAAATAGGGCCTAGATCACGCGCTCCGCGCGCGTCCGGTTCAGTGTTCCGGCCACGCCGATGGTGATGAGGAACTGGCCTGCGTAATAAAACGGCCAGATCAGCCACGATGTCACGCCATCCGGCAATCGCTGGCCCTCGCGGGCGAATATCAGCAGGTCGCTGATCACGAACAGCACCGCGCCGATGCCGACGCGGTAGCGCGGAAAGCGGCTCACCCACGCGCTCGCCGCCATCGCGCCCACGAACAGCGAATAGATCGCCGCGAGCCCCCAGCCCTGCTGCGGCATGGTGAGCAGCGCGGCCAGGAGCGGTGTGCCAAGCATCAGCGCGAGCGCGGCTAGCACCTGGCTCACGCTGCGGCTCGCTCGTGGATTCCGAAGGTAAAGCACGATCGCAAAGATATGGGCGAACGCAAAGGTCGCCCCGCCCCAGCGCAGGTCGCGCTCCAGCACCATGTCCGCCAGCGCGCTCAGTCCCATCACGAGCGCTAGCAGCCAACCGTCCGCCCCTTTTGCGACGCGTACGGCATAGACCGCCAGGAGTCCGACGCCCGCTCCTTTCAGCAAGGTTTCCGCGTCAACCTGAAGTGCGCCGCCGCGAAGGACGAAATAGGCGACAGACGTCGCGAGGCTGGCCGCCAGCCAGAGACGATAGGCGATCTGCGGGCGCGCGGCGATGTCAGGCGGCATTTCTAAGCCTCTACAAGCCCCTACTGGACCTCGGCAAGGGGGCGCCCCGGCGGGGATTGCGGTCGCGGCGTTGCCAGTTTCAGGCCCCGGCCCTAGAGGGCGCCCGTGACCCAGGACATCCACATCATCGGCGGTGGCCTCGCCGGCAGCGAGGCGGCATGGCAGCTCGGTCGCCGCGGTTTTCGGGTGCGCGTGTCCGAAATGCGCGGCGCCGGGGACACGACCCCGGCCCACCAGACCGACGGCCTTGCCGAACTCGTCTGCTCGAACAGCTTTCGTTCCGACGATCACGAGCACAACGCTGTCGGCTTGCTTCATCATGAGATGCGCGGGCTCGACAGCCTGATCATGCGCGCGGGCGAGGAAGCGCGGGTGCCGGCCGGCAGCGCCATGGCGGTGGACCGTGACCTGTTCTCCGCCGCGGTGGAGCGCGAGCTGCGAGCGCTGCCCACGGTCGAGATCGTGCGCGAGCGCGTGGACGCCCTCCCCGCCTCCGGCCCCACGATCGTCGCCACCGGCCCGCTCACCGCGCAGGTGCTCGCGGAAAGCATCGTTTCGGCCACCGGCTCCGATCGGCTCGCCTTCTTCGATGCCATTGCGCCGATCGTCCACCGTGACAGCATCGACATGTCGGTGTGCTGGATGGCCGCACGCTGGGATAAGGGCGGTAAAGACTACATCAACTGCCCGATGACGAAGGAGCAGTATCTCGCCTTTCATCAAGGGCTGCTCGACGGAGAGAAGACCGAATTTCGCGAGTGGGAAGCGGATACACCCTATTTCGAGGGCTGCATGCCTATCGAGGTTATGGCAGCGCGCGGGGTGGATACGCTGCGCTACGGGCCTATGAAACCGGTCGGCCTCGACAATCCGCACTGGGCGACCGAGGAGCACCCCGCGGGGCGCTGGGCGCATGCGGTTGTGCAACTGCGCCAGGACAATGCGCTCGGCACGCTATGGAACATGGTCGGATTCCAGACCAAGCTGAAACACGCCGAGCAGGTGCGGCTGTTCCGCACCATTCCCGGCCTGGAGAACGCGGAGTTCGCGCGTCTTGGCGGGCTGCATCGCAATACCTTCCTGAACAGTCCGCTGGTGCTGGACCGCCAGCTCAGGCTCAAGGCGCGGCCGCATATCCGCTTCGGCGGCCAGATCACCGGCTGCGAGGGTTATGTCGAAAGCAGCGCGGTGGGATTGCTGGCGGGGCTGATGGCCGCTGCCGAGCTTTCCGGAAAGGCCTGGGCGCCACCGCCCCGCACGAGTGCGATGGGTGCCCTCCTCGCCCATATCACGGGCGATGCGGAGGCCGAGACATTCCAGCCGATGAACGTCAACTTCGGACTGTTTCCACCCTTGCCCGATGTTCCCAAGAAAGCGCGCAAGACCGCCTACACCGAACGGGCCAAGCGCGATTTCGCGGCGTGGACCAGCGAAGCGCTGCCCGCCGCCGCGTGAGCTTTTTTCCTAGAACACGCCGCTGCCCAATCCTTCGGCAAGTGCGGCTCCGAGCAGGGCAGCGTCCTCGATCGAACACGCCGGCACGGTCTTCGGCGCGGTGATTTCCTCCGGCGTTTGTGCGGCTACGTTCACGATCATGCCAGGCGCCACCCGGCGCAGGCGCCAGCCGGTGGCGATCCGGTCGATCTGGCGCTCCGCTCCGCTGCCGTCCGATCCTGCCGCGATGATGGTCGCATAGGCGCGGCCTTCGATGGCACCGAGCAGCGAATAGTAGAGCCGGTCGAACATCTCCTTCATCGCGCCGCTCATCGAGGCGAGATTTTCCGGGCAGCAGAACAGGTAACCGCGCGCCCCAAGCAAATGCTCAGCGCGTGTATCCTCGCAACGCAGTCGCAAGGCCTTCGGCCCTGCTCGTTCAGCAGCCGCGGCCGACAGTGCCTCGCTGGCGCCGGTGCGGCTGTGCCACAGGATCAGTAGCGGAGGAGTTGCCATCAGGGTTGGCCTCCGGGCCGCGCTGTCGATTGTCAAGCCGCGCGCCTTTCGCCGTCATGGCACAGCGACTAGGATCGACCTATGCAAGCATCCGTCGCCAGCCTGGCTCTAGGGATAGAGCGATCCATTACCGGCCGCCGCTGGCGCTGGCGCGGCGGGAACATGGCGCTGGGCGGCGGGACGACGCTCGATCATGACATCGTCACCCAACTGCTGCTGGCGCGCGGCGTAACGCCCGACGATTTGGAACGGCAGCGTACCCCCACGCTGCGCGCGTTCCTGCCCGACCCTTCTGTCTTCGCCGACATGGACGTGGCCGCAGACCGCCTCGCGCAGGCTGTCATCGCGGGCGAGCGGATCACGATCTACGGCGATTACGACGTCGACGGGGCGACCAGCGCCGCGCTGTTGATCCGGGCCTTGCGGATGCTCGGCGTCGGGGCGGACTACTACATCCCCGACCGCCTCCTCGAAGGTTATGGCCCTTCGGGCGGGGCACTTGTCGAACTCGGTCGGCGCGGCAGCAGCCTGGTGGTGACGGTCGACTGCGGGGCCATGGCGCACGAGGCGCTCGCCCAGGCGCACGATGCCGGGATCGACGTCATCGTGGTCGATCATCACAAGTGCAGCCCGGAAATCCCTCGTGCGGTGGCGCTGGTCAACCCCAACCGGCTCGACGAGAGCGCGGAAGGGGCGGCGCACGGACACCTTGCCGCGGTCGGGGTCGCGTTCCTGCTTGGTATCGCACTGGTCCGGACCCTGCGCGGGCGCGGATTCTTCGCCAGTCGGCCCGAGCCCGACCTTATGAGTGTGCTCGACCTTGTCGCGCTCGGCACGGTGGCGGATGTCGCCGCGCTCCACGGGCTTAACCGGGCCTTTGTCGCGCAGGGGCTCAAGGTCATGGCGCGGCGCGCGAATACCGGTATGGCGGCGCTGGTCGATGTGAGCCGGTTGAAGCGCAGCCCGCAGTGCAGCGACCTCGGCTTTGCGCTCGGACCGCGCATCAATGCCGGCGGGCGCGTGGGCGAATCGACACTGGGCGTCCGGCTGCTCACGACCGAGGACCCGGACGAGGCTCGGGCGATCGCGGCGCAGCTGTCCGTGCTGAACGATGAGCGCCGCGCGATCGAGGCGGCAGTCCAGCAGGCTGCCGAGGAGCAGCTCGCCTCGCAGCACAATCGCAGCGTGGTGCTGGTGTCCGGCGACGGCTGGCATCCGGGCGTCATCGGGATCGTCGCCGGGCGGATCAAGGAAAAGGCGGGGCGTCCGGCGCTGGTGGTCGCGCTGGACGGGGAAACCGGCAAGGGATCGGGCCGCTCGATCGCCGGGGTGGATCTGGGCGCCGCAATCATTGCAGCGCGCGAGGAAGGGCTGCTTGTCGGCGGCGGAGGGCACGCGATGGCGGCGGGGCTCACGGTTGCTGCGGACCAGGTCGAGCGCCTCGCAGACTGGCTCGATAAACGTCTCGAGGCCGCCGTGTCGCGCGCCTCCGCCGGGCAGGAGACGCTGCTCGACATCGGCGTGGCGCCCGGCGGGCTGACGACCGGCCTGGTCGAGAGCCTCGATGCGGCGGGGCCCTATGGCATGGGCTGGCCGGGGCCGCGCGTAGCGGTGGGGCCGGTGCGGCTCCTTAATGCCGACGTCGTTGGCACCGATCACCTGCGGATCATTGCCTCGGGCGAGGACGGGCGCAGCTTCAAGGCCATCGCCTTTCGCGCTGCCGAGAGCGAACTCGGGCAGACGCTGCTCAACTGCGCGCGCGGGCGCAGGCTCTGGCTCGCGGGGCGGGCCAGGATCGACGACTGGGGCAGCACGCCCCGCGTCGAGCTCCATCTCGAAGATGCCGCCTGGGCGGATTGATTGGTGTGCCGGAGCGGCTTGACGCCATCGCCCACCCCGCCTAGAGCGCGCGCCTTGCTGACGCCCTCGGGCGGTTCGGCCCCTTCGTCTAGCGGTCAGGACGCGGCCCTTTCACGGCTGAAACACGGGTTCGATTCCCGTAGGGGTCACCACCAGCGATGACCGGGTTATTCGGCCCCGGACCGGCGCACCGCCGATCAGTGGCCCCTTCGTCTAGCGGTCAGGACGCGGCCCTCTCACGGCTGAAACACGGGTTCGATTCCCGTAGGGGTCACCATCGGCGTGCAGCTGCTTCGGCGGGCTGGCCTAGGCCCAAGACGCCCGCTAGGGGCGCGTCATGCTTTCCGCACGATCCTTCCCGGTGGGTGCAGCCTTCTTCGCGGCGATTGCGAGCGTGGCCCTCGCGGTCCTCGGCCAGACGCCGCTCCTCGCCGTCGCGATCTTCATCCTGTGGTGCGGCACGCTGTGGCTGGCGACTGCCCGTCCGCCCGCGAGCGACCTGCCCCCCGCCCCCGCCCCGCTCGACGAGGCGCAGATGGGCGACCTGTTCGAACTGTCGGAGATCCCCGTGGTCGTGACCGCCCGCGACCGGGTGACCGTCGCGAATGCTGCGGCCCGCGCCCTGTTCGGCGCGCATATGCTGGGCCAGGACATCCGCGTGACCCTGCGCCACCCGCAGGCGGTGGCGCTGATCGACAGCGAGAGCAGCGAGGGCGCTACCATCTCCGGTCTCGTCCGCAGGCGCGACGTGTGGCGCATCAACCGCAAGCTCCTCCCTGGCCGCGTTGCGGTGTACGAACTGGTCAACAAGACCTCGGAAGCGGATATCAGCCGCGCGCACACCGATTTCGTCGCCAATGCCAGCCACGAGCTGCGCACACCGCTCGCCTCGATCATGGGCTACGTCGAAACCCTCCAGGACGGTTCGGGCGCGCTCGACACGGAGACGGCCAACCGCTTCCTGTCCACCATCCAGCGCGAGGCGCGGCGGCTGCAGACGCTGGTGGGCGATCTCATGTCGCTGTCGCGGATCGAAGCCGAGAAGCACGACGTGCCCGGGGAAACGATCGATCTCAGTGTGCTGGTGGAACGCGCCGCCCGCGATGCGGCAGGCACCGCGAACTCGGACCGGATCGCGCTCGCCGTGCAGCCCGGAATAGCGGTGCAGGGCGACGGCCAGCAGATCGAGCAGATGGTCCGGAACCTCGTCGACAACGCACTGAAATACGGCGGGCAGGCAGAGCCGGTACGCGTGCGGCTGGAAAGCGGAGACGGTGACCGGGCGAAGCTTACCGTGACCGACACGGGCGAAGGCATCGCGCCCGAGCATCTCCCTCACCTTACCCGGCGCTTCTATCGCACCGACCCCGGTCGCAGCCGCGCGTCGGGTGGAACCGGGCTCGGGCTCGCGATCGTCAAGCACATCGTCGAGCGCCATCGCGGCAAGCTCGACATCGCAAGCGAGCTCGGGAAAGGCACGGCGGTAACGGTCAAGATTCCGCGCGCAGGCGCCTCGTAGCAACGATCGCTCCACGATCGCGTGATTGTCATAAACACAGCATTAAACGGTCGCAAAGGGCCGCGCCATGAGTAGCCGCATCAATCTCGTCACCCCGGCGTTCCTCGCCACACTGGCCCCTCCCGCTTACGCGGACGACTTCCAGCAATGGGCTCAGATCGGTGCCAAGGTCGACCTGTCAGACAAGCTCGTCCTTCAGAACGAACTGGTGGCCCGGGTCAGTCATAATCAAGGCGGCCTGGACGAGATCGAGAATTCACTTATGCTTGGCTACAAGCTGAGCAAGAAGGTCACGGTCTGGGCAGGATATCTGCATAACCCCAATTACAACGCCGGAAATTTCACGGTGATGGAGCGCCGCGCGCGCGAGCAGGTCACGACCGACAACTTCGCCAAGGTCGGCGCGGTGTCGCTGAGCGCGCGACTTCGGCTGGAGCAGCGGTTGCGGGATGGTATCGACGGCACGGGATGGCGCATCCGTCCCTATCTCAAGGCTTCGCTGCCGCTGGGAGGCGCGACCGCGCCGATGCTGAACCTGACTGAGGAGGCGTTCGTTAATCTCAACAATACCTCGTTTCAGAGCAAGGATGGTCTCGAGCGTCTCCGGACGGCGATTTCACTGAGTATGCCGGTGTCGAAGGTCGTCAAGCTTGAAGCCGGATATCTTAATCAGCGTCGCTTTGTGACAAACCGCCCGAATACCGACGACCATGCTCTGACAGTCTCGGCTTCGCTTTCATTCTGATCGCTCAACTCAACGTCATCAAACCGTCACGCCGGCTTCGCATGGGCCCGCTCATCCTAGAAGGAACTGCCACAATGAAGACCAGATTCGCCCTCCTCGCCGTGGCCACGGCCTCGCTCGCCCTCAGCGCCTGCGGTCAGCAAGGTGGCGGCGCCGGTGGTACCCGCGAATCCATCCGTGCGGTCGGCTCCTCGACCGTGTTCCCCTTCGCGAAGGCAGTCGCCGAATCGCTGACCCGCTCCAACCCGCAGTTCAAGGCACCGGTCATCGAATCGACCGGGACCGGCGGCGGTATGAAGCTGTTCTGCTCGGGCGTGGGCCCCAGCACCCCCGACATCGCCAACGCCTCCCGGCGCATGAAGGCTGACGAGTTCAAGACCTGTCAGGCCAATGGTGTGAAGGACATCGTCGAGATCCAGGTCGGGCTCGACGGCCTCGCCTTCGCGGCGGCCAAGGGCGGAATCATGATGAACCTCTCGGCCGAGACGGTGTACAAGGC
This sequence comes from Pseudomonadota bacterium, assembly GCA_021794525.1. Classification (GTDB taxonomy): domain Bacteria; phylum Pseudomonadota; class Alphaproteobacteria; order Sphingomonadales; family Sphingomonadaceae; genus Qipengyuania. The sequence goes on from JAJYQP010000043.1 coordinate 10,003, forward strand.
ACTGGCTGCCAACCCCTACGGCAAGCCGCAGACCGCCAAGACCTGGAAGGACGTCGATCCTTCGCTCCCCGCCGAGCCGATCCTAGTTTACGGCCCGCCGTCGACCTCGGGCACCCGTGACGCCCTCAAGGAGCTTGTGCTCGAAAAGGGCTGCGACAAGGATCCCAAGTTCAAGGCGATGAAGGACACCGACGAGGAGCAGTACGAAAAGGTCTGCACCGAAGTCCGCTCCGACGGCGCCTATGTCGACCAGGGCGAGCAGGATAACCTGATTGTCCAGAAGATCGAGAACAATCCCAAGGCGGTCGGCGTGTTCGGCTATTCCTATCTCGAGGAAAACATCGGCAAGCTGCAGGCCCTCACCGTCGAGGGCATCGCGCCGACCTACGAAAATATCTCGACCTTCAAATACCCCGAAGCGCGGCCGCTCTTCATCTACGTGAAGAAGGCGCATCTCGATGCCATCCCCGGCCTCAAGGAGTACATCGCCGAATGGGTGAAGCTGTGGTCGAAGGGTGGCGCGCTCGCCAAGATCGGGCTCGTTCCCTCGCCCGCTGACGTTGCTGCGACGAATGCGAAGGCTGCGAGCGAGTACACCCTTCTCGACGGCTCCAAGTTGAAGTAGGCGCCCGCGCGTGTCGAACGCGCTTCTCCTCCTGCTCGCACTCGGATTCGGGTTGGCGGGCTGGCTTGCAGCGCGCGCAAAGGCGTGGAGCTTCCGCAAGGGCGGGGCTTCACGCCTGGCTGCGCTGCCGAGCTATCATGGCTGGTACGTCGCCCTCTGGGTGGTGGTTCCGATGATCCTGTTCATCTCGGCCTGGGGCGTCATCGCGCCCGGGCTGGTGATGCAGAGCGTCCTCGGCGATCCCGCCGCCTCCGGGCTTCCGGCCTTCGGGTTCCAGCGTCAGGCCATTCTCTCCGAAGCACAGGCTGCAGCGAGCGGCGCTGCGCGGGCGGTCTTCAATTCCGCCGCTGCCCCGCTCGTCGAACCGTTCCGCGAAGCGATGCGGCGGTACGACCTGATCGGCCTCGCCGTCACGCTGGTGATCGGATTTGCCGCCGGAGCATTCGCCTGGCTGCGCTTGCGTCCTGATTTTACCGCGCGAACGCGGGTGGAGCGGGCGGTGATGGCGCTGCTCATCCTCGCCTCGCTCGTCGCAATCCTCACGACGCTTGGCATCTTCGTGAGCCTCGTGTTCGAGACGGCACGGTTCTTCGGGATGGTGAGCCCGTCCGATTTCCTGTTCGGCACCTTCTGGGGTCCCGATCCGATGAGCAGCGCGGAGACGCCGGACGGGAGCCGTTACGGCGCGATCCCGCTGTTCTGGGGTACCCTCTACATCGGTGCGATCATCGCCATGATCGTGGCCATTCCACTCGGCCTGATGAGCGCGATCTACCTCACGCAATACGCGCCTGCCCGCTTGAGGAGCTGGGTCAAGCCCGCGCTCGAGATCCTCGCTGGCGTGCCGACCGTGGTCTATGGCTATTTCGCCGCGCTGACCGTGGCCCCCGCCATCCGCGACGCGGCGGTTGCGGTGGGCATAGCCAATGCTTCGAGCGAGAGCGCGCTTGCCGCTGGACTCGTCATGGGTGTGATGATCATTCCCTTCGTGTCCTCCATGGCCGACGACAGCATTGCCGCCGTCCCCGCAGCCATGCGCGACGGCAGCCTCGCGCTCGGGGCGACGCGCTCGGAGACGATCCGCCGGGTAATCGTACCCGCTGCTCTCCCCGGTATCGTCGCCGGGATCATGCTGGCGGTGAGCCGCGCCATCGGCGAGACCATGATCGTCGTCATGGCTGCCTCCACCGCCGCACGGCTGACCGCCAATCCGCTCGAGGCGATGACCACCGTCACGGTGCAGATCGTGGCCATGCTGACGGGTGAAGGCAGCTTCGATCATCCCGCGACGCTCAGCGCCTTTGCGCTCGGTTTCGTGCTGTTCCTGGTCACGCTGGCGCTCAATTTCATCGCCCTGCGCGTCGTGAAGCGATTCCGAGAAGCCTATGAGTGACAGTTCGGATACCACGGCCACCCTGGCCCGCAGCGACGCCTTCGCGCGCCGGTTGAAGAAGCGGTACGCCGCCGAGAAGCGCTTCAAGGCGCTTGGCCTCGGGGCGGTGCTGTTCTCGGTCGTCGTGCTGATTTTCCTGCTTGCGACCATGCTGTGGAACGGCATCGGCGGCTTCCAGCGGGTAGAGGTGTCAGTGCCCATCGACCTTGCCGCATCGGGCCTGTCCGCCGACCCGGCGGTGATGGCGCAGCCGAACGCGGCCCAGAATCTCGAGACGCAGGGCCTGCCCCAGATCGTCGCAGCAGCAGCCGAGCAGGCTATCGGGCCGCAAGCGAACGATGCCATCGACGCCGACGCGTGGCGCGACGTGGCGGCGCAAATCGTCGCCGATCCGGCGCTCGCGCAGACGACGACTACCTTCAGCCTGCCCGCCGATCCCGATCTCGCCGCCGGTTTCGAAGGTGAAGGCAGTCCCGAAATGCGCGCGCTTGCCGACCGCCTCTCCGCCGAGGGGAAGCTCTCCAAGAACTTCGACGGCGGGTTCCTGTCGCGATCCGATGCGACGAGCGCACAGCACGCAGGCGTCTGGGGGGCACTCAAGGGTTCGTTCCTGACGATGCTGGTAACGCTTGCCCTTGCCTTCCCCATCGGCGTGCTCGCGGCTCTCTATCTCGAGGAGTATGCGCCGCGAAACCGTTGGACGGACATCATCGAAGTCTCGATCAACAACCTCGCCGCAGTGCCCTCGATCATCTTCGGCCTGCTCGGCCTTGCGGTGTTCCTCGCGATCTTCCCGAACATGCGCTCGGCCCCGCTTATCGGCGGCATGACGCTGGCGCTGATGACCATGCCGGTGATCGTCATTTCCGGCCGCAATGCGATCAAGGCGGTCCCGCCCTCGATCCGCGACGGTGCGCTGGCCATCGGCGCCTCGCCCGTGCAGGTAGTGTTCCACCATGTCCTGCCCCTCGCCCTTCCCGGCATCCTCACCGGCACGATCATCGGAATGGCGCGCGCGCTGGGCGAAACCGCGCCACTGCTGATGATCGGGATGCGCGCCTTCATTTCCGCCCCGCCCGACGGCTTCACCTCGCCCGCGACAGTGCTGCCGGTGCAGATCTTCCTGTGGTCCGACGAGGTCGACCGCGGCTTCGTCGAGCGCACAAGTGCCGCTATCGTGGTGCTGCTCCTGTTCCTCCTCGCGATGAATGGCCTCGCCATCTATCTGCGCAACCGTTTCGAGAAAAAGTGGTGACAGTCTACCATCCCGGCCTCGACACCGCCGACGCCAAGATGCGCACGCGGGACGTCAACATCTATTACGGCGCCAAGCAGGCGATCGATAACGTCTCGATCGACATTCCGGCGAAATACGTGACCGCGTTCATCGGCCCGTCGGGCTGCGGCAAGTCGACCTTCCTGCGCGCGCTCAACCGGATGAACGACACCATCCCATCCGCCCGGGTGGAAGGGACCATCGAACTCGACGACGAGGACATTTACGCCTCGGGCATGGACGTGGTGCAGCTGCGCGCCCGCGTCGGCATGGTGTTCCAGAAGCCCAACCCCTTCCCCAAGTCGATCTACGAAAACATCGCCTATGGCCCGCGCATCCACGGCCTCGGGGAAAGCAAGGCCGACATGGACCAGATCGTGGAACGCTCGCTAACCCGGGCCGGCCTGTGGGACGAGGTCAAGGATCGCCTTTCGGACAGCGGCACCGCGCTTTCCGGCGGCCAGCAGCAGCGGCTGTGCATCGCCCGCGCCATCGCGGTCGACCCCGAGGTGATCCTGATGGACGAGCCGTGCTCGGCGCTCGACCCCATCGCCACCGCCCGGATCGAGGAACTGATCGACGAACTGCGCGGCCGCTACGCCATAGTGATCGTCACGCACTCCATGCAGCAGGCCGCCCGCGTCAGCCAGCGCACGGCTTTCTTCCACCTCGGCAAGATGGTGGAATACGGCCGCACATCGGATATCTTCACCAATCCAATCGAGACTAGAACCAAGGACTACATCACCGGGCGGTACGGATAACGGATATGGAACAGCACACCGTCAAGGCCTTCGACGAGGACATTACCCGGCTACGCGGCCTGATCGCGGAGATGGGCGGACTGGCCGAAGCCGCAGTCCAGAACGCAATGGACGCGCTCATCCGCGGCGATGACGCGCTGGCCGAAAAGACCATCGCCGACGACAAGCGCATCGACGCCCTGGAGGCGGAGGTCGACAAGCTGGCCGTGCGGATCATCGCCCTGCGCGCGCCGCTGGCGGACGACCTGCGCGAGGTGATCGCCGCGCTGAAGATCGCCGGGGTGGTCGAGCGCATCGGTGACTATTCAAAGGCCATCGCCAAGGCGAGCCGCGAGATCGATACCCAGCGCAAGCAGTTCGAGCCGCTCACCCTGCTTCCCGCCATGGCCGATATCGCGGTCGAAATGGTCCACGACGTCCTCACCTCCTACGCCGCGCGCGACGCCGCGATGGCGATCGAGGTGATCCATGCCGACAAGAAGGTCGATGCCTTCTACAATTCGATTTTCCGCAATCTCGTCAGCCACATGGTAGAAAATCCTTCCACCATAACGAGCGCCGCGCAGCTCCTGTTCGTTGCCCGCAACATCGAAAGGATAGGCGATCACGCAACCAATGTGGCCGAGATGGTGCATTTCGCTGCTACCGGGCATTATGTCGCCGACGAGGAGCGTTGACACAAAAGCGTAGCCTGATCGTCATATCGGTGCGGGCGGCCCATCCGGGCAGACGGAGGTGACAGGCGTGAGCGCGGCGAAACTTCTCCTGGTCGAGGACGATCCCTCGCTGCTCGAGCTTCTCGAATTCCGCTTCACGAGCGAGGGCTACAGCGTCCGCGCAACCACGGACGGGGACGAGGCGCTGATGCTGGCGGCCGAGGATACGCCCGATCTCGTTATCCTTGACTGGATGATCGAGGGTACGAGCGGTATCGAGGTTTGCCGTCGCCTTCGCCGCGACAAGGCGACCGCCCATGTCCCGATCATCATGCTGACGGCCCGCGAGGCGGAGGACGATCGTATCCGCGGGCTCGACACCGGCGCCGATGACTACGTCACGAAGCCCTTTTCGCCGCGAGAGTTGATGGCGCGAGTCGCCGCCGTGATGCGGCGGATTCGCCCGGCGCTGGCCGGCGAGACCGTGCAGGTTGGCGAGATCGCGCTCGATCCCGTCGCGCACCGTGTCACCAGGCGCGGCCAGACGTTGCATCTCGGACCGACGGAATACCGGCTGCTGAAGTTCTTCATGGAAAGCCCGGGCCGGGTGTTCAGCCGCGGACAGCTGCTCGACGGCGTGTGGGGCAACGATAGCGACATCGAACTGCGCACCGTCGACGTTCACATCCGCCGCCTGCGCCAGGCGATCGCTCTCGAAGGCGGACGCGACCCGGTCCGCACCGTCCGCGGCGCCGGTTACTCGCTGGAAGGCTGATCCCTCCCTCTACCGGCAGGTCCCGCCCCACCGGCTCGCCATGTCGAGGTGGAGGTGGTCCCGGTGCGCCGCGTTGGAGTCGGGACTGAGGACGGTCGAGAAGAATCGACACGCGCCGTCGCGGGTCTGCCGCAGGAAACGGGCTCTGGGGCCATCACCGGTCCAGTCCGACAGTACGCTGATGCGCGTGCCATCTTCGAGGACGAACCCGGCGATGTCGATCGCGTTGCCGCTCGCATGCTCGCTCCACGGCCCCTCGTCGCGACCATACATCCGCCGACAGGAATAGGTGCCGAGATGCTCGATGCTTGCGATGCCGCTTCCGAATATTGATCGGGCGGCCGGCTCCAGAGTGTCACGCTGCCAGAGCACGAAAGCAACCGTGACCGCGCAGGTGCTTGCCGGTTTGCCAGGGTCCAGGGGGGCGTTCGTCAGGACGGTCCGGTCCGCCCGGGCGCACGGTCCCTGGCCGACTGGTAGGAGACTGGTGAAGGCGATTTGCGATCGCGTCAGGGCCGCATGGCAAACCGCTACGTCGTCGCGCAGGGCGCGGATCTTGATCGCGGTCGCCCATCCCGGCGGATCGCGCAGGTCGAGCGGAGCCCACGGATTGTGTTGCGGATGCTCGCGAAGCCAGGTCCGCGCGGCGAGGACGATGGCGCAGATCACCAACAACAGCAGAACGCGCCGATCCCAGGTAAATCGCCCGATGCGCCGTGAAAAGGTCGGGACCCTACGTTTCATACCGTGACCGATTGACGATCATATGACGGCGGAAGCTTGCGCTCACGCCCCAAGCGCTTCCAGACGCGCCTTCACCCCGGCAAGATCGGCGTCGAACAGCCGCGTCTGTTCCGCCCGCGCCGCGCCATCGAGGCGCAAGAGGTAGGACGGGTGGACCGTCAGCCATAGCTCGCTGCCGTCCTCCAGCGCAATCGGCGCGCCCCCCATCTTCGTGACGCTCACGGTCTTTCCGAGCATGCCGCGTGCCGCACTCGCGCCCAGCGCGAGGACGAGTTTCGGCTTCACGATCATCCGTTCGCTTTCGACCCACCAGCGGCACACATCGATCTCTTTCGCGGTCGGCGACTGGTGCAGGCGCCGTTTGCCGCGTGGCACGAATTTGAAATGCTTGACAGCATTGGTGACGTACGCCGCGCGCCTATCGATGCCTGCATGTTCGAGGTGACGATCGAGCAATTGCCCTGCCGGTCCCACGAAGGGCCGGCCCGTCATATCCTCCTGATCGCCTGGCTGCTCGCCCACGATCATAAGTGTGGCACCCAGGGGCCCCTCCCCCATCACGGCGTCGTTGTCGAGCTGGCCGATGGGACAGTGCCGACAGGCGTGGATGGCATGCCCGATGGCGGCGAGAGTTTCAGGCCGTTCACCCATGTCCAGCGCACCAGCCGTCACCATCTTGCTTTCACGCTTCTGCGCACCGGCGATAAGCTCCGGAATCAGTGCGGCTTCGGGCATATTCTTCCAGTATTTGCGCGGCATCTCCTTCAGCATTGCGCCGATCTTCAGCCGGGCGGGATTGAAGATCGAGGCATAATAGCTGCGCCACAGATCTTCCATCGGATCCCCGCCGGGGGCGTCGGATCGCTGCGCTGGCGGACCTTCGGACAGCACGTCCCCGTCCCAGTGGAGCGAACCTGCCGGGGTCAGGATCGACCATTTCATATTGGCGAAGCGCCGCACGAAAAAGCCCGCATTGGCGCGCAAGATATGATGCTCCGGCTCGAACCACGCGACGTAATGCTCGCCGTCTGTCTCGTTCTCGACAAGCCGGAAGCGCACGAAGGCGTGCATCTTGTGGCTGTCACGGCGCACGTTCCTGTCGAGTTCCTCGAGCCGGCGCACCTCGGGATCGGCCTTGTCCTCCATCACGTGGGGATTGCGCTGAAGCCGCCAGAGCAGGCGATAGAGCAGCGCGAACCGCTCCGGATCGGAATGGAGTACTGCGTTACGAGCGAGGCTCACGAAGCGCCGGTTTGCACGAACCGGAGGCGCGCCGGGTCGCGGCGGCCGAAATTGGGGCCCGCCTCCGTCGGCATCCTGTTGCGCGAAAAGGTCGCCGCTGACCCCGGGAGCCGTCCACGCCACCCGTTCCGGCGATACCCCGGCCTGCACCAGCCCCCGCGCCGCTTCCCGCCACGCGTCGAAATCGTCCGCGTCGGGCAAGCTCACGACGAAATATCGGTCGGCAACCGATTTCGCGGCCGCACTCATGCAGCGAACAGTTCCAGCTGCTCGGTCCGCGGTGCGAGGAGCGAGCGCAGGTCGGCGCGGTCGCCCAGCACCAGCGGCCGCCAATCCGCGGTGCAAATGAACGGGCGGACCTTGGTAAGCGACAGCGTCAACCGACCGACGTCCTCGAGCCGCAAGGTCCAATGGCGGCGGCTCGCGATGATCTTGTGGACCGCTTTCACCCCCAACCCGGGCACGCGCAGCAGCTCATCCTTCGACCCCCGGTTGACGTCGACCGGGAAACGCTCACGAAACTTCAGCGCCCAGGCGAGCTTGGGATCGATGTCGAGCGGCAGGTTCCCATCCGTCTCGGTCGCCTGCATCACCTCGCCTGGCTGGTAGCCGTAAAATCGCATCAGCCAGTCGGACTGGTAGAGGCGATGTTCGCGGATCAGCGGCGGGCGCTTCAGCGGGAGCACCGCGCTGGCATCCGGAATGGGAGAGAAGGCGCTGTAGTACACGCGCCGAAGCCGAAAACTGTCATACAGTTGGCTCGCCTTGCCGACGATATCGGCGTCCGTCGCGGTGTCGGCGCCTACGATCATCTGCGTGGACTGGCCGGCCGGCACAAAGCGGGGCGCATGGCGGAAGCGCTTCTTCGCGTCTGTCGCTTCGGTGATGCCGGCCTTCACGCCGGCCATTGCGCCTTCGATCTGCCGCGCATCCTTATCCGGTGCGAGCCGTGTCAGCCCCGCGTCGGTCGGCAATTCGACATTGATCGAGACGCGATCCGCATAAAGTCCGGCCTGGTGCACCAGTTCAGGGTCGGCCTCGGGGATCGTCTTGAGATGGATGTAGCCGCGAAAATCGTGCTCTTCCCGCAGGATTCGCGCCACTTCCACGATCTGTTCCATCGTGTGGTTCGAGGATTTCACGATCCCCGAAGAAAGGAACAGCCCCTCGATGTAGTTCCGCCGATAGAAAGCGAGGGTGAGATCGACCACCTCTTGCGGGGAGAACCGCGCGCGTCGCACGTTGGAGCTTTTGCGATTGACGCAGTAGTGGCAGTCGAAAATGCAGTGATTGGTCAGTAATACCTTGAGCAGCGAGATGCAGCGACCGTCGGGCGCATAGGCATGGCAGATGCCCCTCCCCTCGGTCGACCCGATACCCTTGCCGCCGAGCGAATTTTTCTTGGTGGTTCCGGATGATGCACAAGACGCATCGTATTTCGCCGCATCGGCGAGAGTCTCGAGCTTCTGTAGGAGATCTTGCGACGACACGCGTTCTTTATATGTTCCTACACAAACTCGTGCAAGATGAAACGCTGCGATCGTCAGGTCAATCCCTACCGGTTAGAGGCTCGAGGTTAAACCGGCCTTTACCATCCCCATCAAGGCGGGCGTAACCATTTTGACCTGACCTTGCCTTCCAAACGGGAGCATCGCGTGGCATTTTTCAACGTCAGGTCGGCAGACGTCCAATCGGACCGCCGGGTCGCGCGCCGTCACGTCGTGGATTGTCCCGGGCGATTTGCGATGGCGGGCGGAATTCGCCAGGGCAGGCTGGTCGACCTTTCGGAACATGGCGCCAAGTTCGAAACCGCAGTGGCGCCTGTTCAGGGCACCACCGGGTTTCTCCAGTGGAATGGCGAGGATCATTATTGCTCGGTGATCTGGTCGAACGGCAATCGCTGCGGCTTGCAGTTCGAACGGCCGATTTCCGGAGCGGTGGTGGAGAAGACGTGCAGCCATGTCGAGGTCACGCTCAAGACGGTCGCTGCCGTCGGGCGGATCCAGATGGGTCAGCGGCGCGAGCGGCTCGCCTCGCAGGAGTAGACCGCTACAACGCGCAGAATCGGGACCGAACCGCGGGCTCGCTCATTGGGATGGCATACCCAATGAAAGGAACCTCGATGAAACATGCTGAAGGCAACCCCGAAGAGCTGAAGAAGAAGTTCTGGAACGCTCTCGCCGATTCGCCGTTCCTGTTCCTCCAGCGCACCGGCGAGAGCGATACCGCTGTGCCGATGAGTCCGCAGCTGGACAAGGATGCCAACAGCGCAATCTGGTTCTTCACGCACACCAAGAGCAAGTTCGCCGCCCTTGGCGGGGTGACGGCAACCTTCCAGGGCAAGGGCCACGACATGTTCGCCCGCTTCGATGGCACACTGGTCAAGGAAACGAGCCAGGAGCGCTTCGACCAGTTCTGGAACAACTTCGTCGAGGCCTGGTATGACGAGGGGAAGAACGATCCCGACCTGCTGTTCTTGCGCATGGACCTCGGCAATGCCGAAATCTGGGACGGTGACATCGGCCTGCTCAACACCGCCAAGATGGCGCTGGGGAGGTATGTCGAGGACAAGGCCGAGGAGCGGCACGTGAAAGAAACCGCGCTGTAGAATTTCGGAAGCGTCACTGAAAAGGGCCGCTCCTCTCGCGAGGGGCGGCCCTTTTGGTTTGCCGTCGCTATCCGGCGCAAATCAGGCGTCCTTGCCACCAGGCGTCGGAACCCCCGGCATGGGCGGGACCGGCTGCGGCGGAATGCCAGCATCGTCCTCGTGCGTTTCGACGTGTCCGAGACCGACATGGCTCCGGCTGCGGCTATAGGCGAAATAGACAAGCAGTCCGATCACGGCCCAGACAGCAAAGAGTATCTGGCTCTTGGGATCGAGCTTGTAGAACAGGTAGAGGCAGCCCGCGATCGACAGCGGCGCAGTCACGAACAATGCCGGCGTGCGGAACGGCCGCTTGCGACCCGGATCGGTCTTGCGGATCACCATCACCGCAATCGACACCGCCGCGAAGGCGAACAGCGTGCCGGAGTTCGAAATGTTGGCAAGCTGGCCGACCGGGAAGAAGGCCGCGAACAGCGCCACGAACACACCGGTGATTAGCGTGATGACGTGCGGCGTGTTGTAGCGCGGGTGGATTTTCGAAAATGCAGCCGGGAGCAGGCCGTCGCGGCTCATCACGAAGAAGATGCGGGTCTGGCCAAACATCATCATCAGGATGACCGAAGGAAGCGCGAGTCCGGCGGCAAGGCCGATCAGGTTTCCGATCTGGGGCCATCCGATCTCGCGCAGGGTCCAGGCCAGCGCCTCCTTCGAGCAGACCACCGCCTGGTCGCCGATGGCGGCGCACTGGGCCGCAAGTTCGCGGCTGCCTGGCTCGAGCCCGACGCCGTTCGCCATCACCGGCTGCGCGCCCACGGTACCGATGACGCCAGCGGCAACGAGAAGGTAGAACACGGTGCAGATCGCAAGGCTGCCGATCAGCCCGATCGGCATATTGCGCTGGGGATTCTTGGTCTCTTCCGCCGCTGTCGAAACCGCGTCGAACCCGACATAAGCGAAGAAGATCGAGGCGGCCGCAGCACCGATGCCAGAGAAGCCGAGCGGAGAGAACGGCTCGAACTTTTCCATGTTCATGACCGGCAGCGCCAGGACGATGAACAGGGTCAGCGCGCTGACCTTGATCGCGACGAGGACCGCGTTGACCGTCGCCGATTCCTTGGTGCCGATGACCAGAAGCCAGGTGACGAGGCCCGCAATCAGCATCGCTGGCAGGTTGATCGAACCGCCATCGAAGGGTCCGCGCACGAGCGCATCGGGTATGTCTATGGCGAAGGCATTCTCGATCAGCCCCACCACGTAGCCGGACCATCCGACGCTCACCGCGCCGGCCGCGACCGCGTATTCGAGGATCAGGGCCCAGCCAACCATCCATGCGATCAGCTCGCCCATGACGGCATAGCTGTAGGTGTAAGCGGAGCCAGAGACCGGCACCATCGCCGCCATTTCGGCATAGCAGAGCGCCGCGACGGCGCACACCACGCCGGCGATGACGAAGCTCAGCATCATGCCCGGGCCTGCCTTCTGCGCGGCTTCCGCAGTGAGCACGAAAATGCCCGTTCCGATAACTGCGCCGATGCCCAGCATGGTGAGCTGGAATGCACCGAGCGAACGATGCAGCGATTTCTTCTCCGCGGTCGCCAGGATGGCGTCGAGCGGTTTGACCCGGTCTAGTAGCATGTTCGGAAGGTACCTCCCCAAGTGACGCGCCCTCACGCGTCCGGAATGGGCGGGGAAGCTAGCGGATGACCCCGGCATTACAAGTCTGTTAGGCGCGGAAAGTGGCGGCTTTCCCCCGCCCTCCCCTCTGTGTAGAGCGACCGGCATGTCGACGACCTTCCAGCTCGATACCGCGACCAGCCGCGCCAATCCGACGCCGCAGCCGCGCAAGCGACTCACCGTGCCCGCGATCCGCGATCACAAGCAGGGCGGAGTCACCAAGGAGCCGCTGGTGATGCTGACCGCCTATACCGCGCGGCAGGCCCAGCTTCTGGACGCCCATTGCGACATACTGCTGGTGGGGGATTCGCTCGGCCAGGTAATCTATGGTTTGCCCTCGACGCTGGCCGTTACGCCCGAAATGATGATCGCGCACGGCGCCGCGGTGGTGCGCGGCAGCTACCATGCGCTCGTCATCGTCGACATGCCCTTCGGCAGCTACGAAGGCTCGAAAGAGCAAGCCTTCGCCTCGGCGAGCCGGATCATGGCCGAAACCGGCTGCGCGGCGGTCAAGCTGGAAGGCGGCGACGCGATGGCGGAGACGATCGCCTTTCTTTCCGGGCGCGGGATTCCGGTAATGGCCCATGTCGGGCTGACCCCGCAGGCGGTAAACGTGCTGGGGGGGTATGGCGCGAGAGGGCGAAGCGAGGCTGAGCGAGAGAGGATCCTAGCAGACGGACGCGCGGTCGCCGATGCGGGCGCCTTCGCGGTGGTCGCGGAAGGCGTACTTGAACCGATCGCCATCGCCTTGACCGAGGCAGTCGAGATCCCCGTGATCGGTATCGGTGCCAGCGCACAATGCGACGGCCAGGTACTCGTGACCGAGGACATGCTGGGCATGTTCGAGCGCGTGCCCCGCTTCGTCAAGAGATACGAGAACCTCGCGGGCGTAATCTCGGCCGCTGCCGAAACCTATGCAGCCGAGGTACGCGCCCGCGCCTTCCCGACCGCCAACCAGACCTATCAGCCAAAAGACCGATCAAACGATGCATGACACCCTGCGCCATTACACTTTCTCTCTCCTCTTCATGCTGGCCTGTCTTGTGCTGGCGGCGTGGTATGGGTTCAGCAGCACCGGAACGCTGTCCGGCATGGCGCAGTTGCTGTGGATCGTGTTCGTGCTTTCGATTCTGGAGGTATCGCTCAGCTTCGATAACGCGGTGGTCAATGCCTCTGTCCTCAAGGAGATGGATGAGGTCTGGCAGAAGCGGTTCCTGACCTGGGGCATCGCCTTCGCAGTGTTCGGGATGAGGATCGTCTTCCCGCTCGCGATCGTCGCCATCGCGGCGGGGATCGGACCCGTGGAGGCGGTGCGCCTGTCGCTGAACAACCCGTCCGAATACGAACGGATCGTTTTCGGCGCTCACGTCGGCATCGCAGGTTTCGGCGGCGCCTTTCTCGCGATGGTCGGTCTGAAGTTCTTTTTCGACCAGGAAAAAGACATTCACTGGATCGAATCGATCGAACTGCAACTCGCCAAGTTCGCTGCCTTGCCGGCGGCCGAAATCGCCCTGTTACTGCTGGTTTTGTGGGGGATATCCACCCTCCTCCCGCCCGAGGAGGCCCTGACCTTCGTGATCGCGGGGATGCTCGGGCTGGTGACCTTCATCGCGGTGGAAGGGCTCAACACCATCCTCGAGATCAGCGAGGAGAAGAAGCGCCTCGCCGGGGCCGCGGTGCGCAGTGGGCTTGGAGGTTTCCTCTATCTCAACGTACTCGATGCGAGCTTCAGCTTCGACGGGGTGATCGGGGCGTTCGCGCTGTCGAACAACATGGTCATCATAGCGCTAGGCCTATCGATCGGCGCGATGTTCGTTCGTTCGATGACGATCCATCTGGTCCGGCAGGGCACGCTGGCTCAGTATCGCTTCCTCGAACATGGCGCTTTCTGGGCGATCATCGCTCTGGGCGGGATCATGCTCGCCTCGGCGCGCTGGCACATCCCCGAGACGGTCACCGGCGTGATCGGCGCGGTGTTGATCGGGCTTTCGCTATGGTGGTCGATCCGCTTCAACCGCAATAGCGGCGCATCCGCCGCGCCCGCACTGCATCACTGAGGCTGAAGCTCATACTGCTTTAACAGGTCGTATAGGGTCGGACGACTGATCCCCAGCAGCTTGGCGGTGCTGGAGATATTCCCCTCGCTCCGCGCCAGGGCCTGCCGGATCATGCGCCGGTCTGCCTGCTCGCGCGCTGACTTGAGGTTCAGCGCGACCTCTTCCTCCCCATCATCGGCCCGCAGGTCGAGATCTTCGGCGCAGACCAACTTGCCCTCTGCCATGATGACCGCGCGTTTCACCCGGTTTTCCAGCTCGCGGACATTGCCCGGCCACGGCCAGCCGTCGATCGCCGCGAGCGCGTCAGGTGCAAAGCCCTTTACCTTAGGGTTCATCTCGCGTGCAAAGCGGGCGAGGAAATGCTTCGCCAGCAGAATTGCATCGCCCGGGCGCTCCGAAAGCGTCGGGATGCGGACGACGATCTCGGCAAGACGGTAGAAAAGGTCTTCGCGGAAGGTCCCAGCGGCAATCATCGCCTCGAGGTCCTGATGTGTCGCGCAGACAATGCGCGTGTCCACCGCGATGGGCTTGCGCCCGCCGATCCGCTCGATGGTCCGCTCCTGCAGAAAGCGCAGCAGCTTGACTTGGAGTGGTAGCGGGATGTCGCCGACCTCGTCGAGGAAAAGCGTGCCGCCGTCGGCGAGCTCCACCTTGCCCTCGGTGGTCTTGACCGCGCCGGTGAAGGCGCCTTTCTCGTGGCCGAACAGCTCGCTCTCAAGAAGATTTTCGGGAATCGCGGCGCAATTGATGGCAATGAAGGCCCCGCCGCGACGATTGCTCGCCTCGTGAACACCGCGCGCCAGCAGTTCCTTGCCGGTCCCGCTGGCGCCGAGCAGCATGACTGCGACATCGGCATTGGCGACCCGTTCGATGGTGCGCGCGACCTTCATCATCTCGGGCGCGGCGGTGATCATGCGGCCGAGTACGGTCTTGTCCTCGCCCGCCCGCTCGGACAGGCGACGGTTCTCCGCCTCGATCCCGTGCAGGCGGTAGGCGCGCTCGACGATGAGCCCCAGCGTGTCGATATCGACTGGTTTCTGGTAGAAGTCGTAAGCGCCACGCTTGATCGCTTCCAGCGCGCTTTCCCGGGCACCATGACCCGAGGCGACGATGACCTTCGTGTCCGGTTTTATCGCCATGATCTCGTCGAGGATCGCCAGACCCTCGGTCGTTCCGTCGGGGTCGGGCGGGAGACCGAGGTCCAGGGTTACCACCGGCGGCATGTCAGCCCGCAAGGTGGCCAGCGCGCTGCCACGATCCCCTGCAATCAGCACCTCGAACGCGTCATAGGCCCATTTCAGTTGCGCCTGCAGACCCGGATCGTCCTCGATCACCAGCAGCTTGGGTTTGGGGTCGGTCATCAGGCGGCTTTCTCGCTGGTTACGGGTGGGGTGCGGGCGGCCTGCATGGCCATGAGCTGGCTTGCCCCCTTCGACGGCAAGCGGATGATGAAGCGGGAGCCAACGCCCTCGCGCGATTCGACGTCGAGCCGGCCGCCCATGGCGCGCACCAAGTCCCGCGCCTCGCAGGTGCCGATGCCGAAGCCGTTCTCCTTGGTGGAGACGAAGGGCCTGAACAGGCTGTGGCGGACAAACTGCGGGGACATGCCCTTCCCTTCGTCCATCACGGTGATTTCGCCCGATAGGCCGCGATTGCGTACCTCGATGGCGATCCGCGCGTCCGCGGGTGTCGCCTCGATGGCGTTCTCGAGCAGATGGTCGATGGCTTGCTCGAGCTGTTCGGCATTGCCCCTGACGATGCACTCGCGATCGCGCGCAACATCGATCGGACGGCGCGGACCATGGCGCGCGGCGAGTTTCTGCGCCAGTTGCCCCAGATCGATGTCGCCAATGGCCTCGGTGCCCGGGCGACCATAGCGCCCGAGCCGCGTCATCAAGGCGTCCAGCTTGTCAGCGCTGTTGCGCAGGGTAACGAGCATATCGGCGCGAAAGGCCGGATTCTCGGCATGCTTTTCGGCGTTGCGGGCGAGCAGGCCGAGCTGGCTGGAGAGGTTCTTGATGTCGTGCATCACGAACGCCATGCGGCGGTGAAACTCCTCGAACCGCGCCGCATCCTGGAGCGCCTCCTGCCCCACCTGCTCGGCCAGATAGCTCGCCACCTGCCGCCCGGCAATCGCGAGGAGGTCGAAGTCCTCCCAATCCAGTCGCCGCGCAATCTGGGGCCGCGCGAGAATCACCACTCCGACGAGCCGCTCGCCATGGAGCAGCGGCACCCCGGCCCAGACACGCTGGTCGGCCAGGAGCCATTCGGGAACACTCGGTGCCGCCGGATCCCGGCCGGCCCGTAGCGCGTCGAAGTCGAGCACGGGGCGGCTCTTGCCGATGCCGCGGAGCATCTCCGGCGGCATTGCGCGCGCGGGAACCTCGGCCGTGGGCCACTGCCAATGGGCAGCGAACGCCAGACCTCCCTCCTCGTCAGGCAGCAGGAGCAGTCCGGCGGGGCTGTCGGCGATGTCTCCCAACGACTGGATCGCGCGTTCGTGGAGGCTGTCGTCGGTCCCGGCTGAGCTGCCGATGGTGCCGGTAAAGCGGAGCCACTCCGCCCGATAGTCGTAGCGATGCTTGAACAGGTGCTTGAGCGCGAGCACACGGGCGTGCGCTCGCAGTTGCGGAGAGGGTAGCCACAGAAGCGAGACAGTCGCGGCCGCGAGCAGCAGGCCGACCTGGGTCACGCGGGCGAGGTCGCCCGAGAATCGGGCGACGCCGTCGGCGAGACCGACCATCACCAGCAGGTAGGCCGCCACCACGGCGAGGGACAGCGAGCTGAATGTCACGACGCGAGAGGGCCGGAAGGCGAGCCCGGCGGTTCCCTGGCCCGCCCCGATCGCGAAGAGCGCGGCCACGACCGCCATGACCAGCGCGCGCAGCAGTTCCAGCCCCACCGCCGCCTGCCCGGTGAGATAGGCAATCGTGAAGAGGTTGAGTTCGAAGCCCCAGAACAGGGCCATCGCGCCGCTGTTCCAGGCGAGCAGGTGCCGTGAGCTGTCGGATGCCCCCCCGTAGAGATTGTGCACGAGAACCAGCGCCCCGATGGCCACCAGCATCCGCAACAGGGCGACCACCTCGACCCTTAGCTCGCCCGCGACGAATGCTATCAGCATCAGCTGGAGGCCCTCCACCAGTGCCAGCGTGAGGATCACCGGTCGCACGACCTTCAAACTTTCGTCGCGCCCGTCGTTTGCGAAGTGACGGAAAAGTGCGGCAATCCAGGCGATGTTGCGAGCGACTTCGATGAGCTGGACAAGCGGCGGATCGCTTCCAAGGGCGGCAATCGCGACGCACCAGGCGGCGCTCAAGCCGAGGGCGATCGTCACCGCCGGCCTATCCACCCGCTTGGTCTTGCGGCTGCTCGCGCTCACCCACGCCGCCAGCGCGCAGGCCATCGCCGCCAGCCCGTAGAACACGAAGGCGACCACCCCGGTCATCGCCCCGGCGACGTCAACTCGAGTACGGAAGTCTTTACCATACCCGCCACACTATCGGCGGAGAGTGAACTGTCGGTAAATTTGACAGCCGCAAAATCACAAAGGGCGGCGCTGGATTTACCGGCGCCGCCCTTCAAGAGTTTCAGTCTGCCACCTCAGTTGCCGTCGACGGCGTCCTTTGCGGCGTCACCGACCGCGTGGGCGGCATCGGAGACGTCATTGGCCGCGGCGGCGACGGCGTTGTCCTTGGCGAGTTCGGCACCACTCTGCCGGGAGAACAGGTACAGCCCGCCGATCGCCACGATCACCAGCACGAGGGCGATCAGCCAGCCCGACCCACCACTGCGGTTCGCGCGATCTTCGGTCACGACCGTGTGGGTGGTATGGACATTGCCCGAGGGCGTTTCGGTTTCGGTAATGCGTTCTTCGGTCATGGGAAATCCCCTGCTAGATGACCGAGCAAACGACCGTAGCGGCGAGCCGTTCCGCAGGTTGATGGTTAACGCACGAAGCGGAAGGGGGTTATCCCCTGCTCCATCGTCGAGAACTGCAGCGGTGTCCCCCGCGGCGGCAACGAGCGCTGGAAGCAATCGGGGACGTGGCAGCGTGCGCATCCGGGTCCGACCACGGTCGCTTCCTCGACCCGCAGCGACACCGTCCGCGCCACCGCAAGATCCGCAGCGAAGCGGGCTTCCACCCCGAGTATGACCACGAACCGCGCCGCGCCGCCGATGGCGCGCCCCTGCACGGTGCGCGCGATCGTTAGCCAGTGCGTGGGGGCCGCTCCACTGTCGGCGAGGAACAGCGGCTGGACGAAGATTTCGCCCGCGCGTTCGAAGGCGCGATGTGCGTCCCATAGCGGGCAGCTGGCATCGCCTTCGAGCAAGGTGACCTCGCTCGCCCCCGAATAGCGTTTCGAGAATTGCCCGGCGCGGTCGATCCTGGCCATGAAGAACGGCAGGCCGCGCTGGCCGACGCGCTGCAGCGTGGTCAGCCGATGGGACAGGCTTTCGAAGCCCACCCCGAACCGGCGCATCAACACCGGAAGGTCGTATCCGGTCGCCTCGCAAGCGCGCAGGAAGCGGCCGTAGGGCATCACCAGCGCCGCCGCCGCATAGGCCGTGAGATGGCGCTCGAACATCCTGCGAGCGGTTTCCTCGGGAAACTGCGCACCCGCGGCGATCGAGGTGATCGCGTTGCGAAACTCGAGCAGCGCGACCTGGATCGCCAGCTGGAACGTTCGGGAGGCGGGATCGAGCATCTCGTTGAGCTGAACCTGCCGCGCATGGAGATCGAGCCTGCGCACCGCATCGGGCAGGACTTCGCGCGGGAAGATGCGTATCGAGAGCTGGTGGCGATCGCGCAACCGTTCGGCGAGCGCGGCGTAGGTGTCCCCTCGGCTCAGCCGGAGCTCGTCGGCCAGAGCCTCGGCGGCGACGTCGAGGTCGGCGAAGTGGTTGCGCCAGCGTTCGATCTCGCGGCGCGCGGCCTTGGCGGGATCGTCGCGCCGTTCGGCCGGTTCGGCGTTGTCGTAGAGGCGCGCGAAGGCGGCGGCGGCCTGGGGCGCGGCGGCGAGGAATTCGGACAGCTCGTCACGATCGATCCCGAGGTCGGCAAAGCGCTCGTCGGCCATGCGCCGGGCGAGGCCATCGATTCCCCCGATCGCCTCGTCCTCCCGCAGCCCGCGCGGATCGTAGTCGAACTCCTCAACGATCTGGAGGATGACCCGAGCCGACAGCGGTCGCTGGTTGCGTTCGATGAGGTTGAGATAGCTGGGCGAGATCGCAAGGCGAGCTGCCATGGCGGATTGAGTGAGGCCTTCCCGCTTGCGAAGGCGGCGCACGGCGGCGCCAGCAAACAGGGAGGGTTCGGCCATGCTTTGCAAACTTTCTTACAAATTTACAGCGCAGATACCCCCAGAAGCGGCTTCAAGACAAGAATATTTGTAAATATACTCTGCCGCACCGGCAAGAGGCATGGCACTGTCCCTTCGCCACGTTTGAAGAGACATGCCATGACCTACCAGACCAAGATCGCCGACAGCCGCCGGAATATCGAGCAGGGCGGCGCGCCGTGGGCCGCTATCGATGCGGAATCGACCGCGCGGATGCAGGTCCAGAACCGTTTCCCGACCGGTCTCGACATCGCGCGGCACACCGCGAAGATCATGCGCGCCGACATGGCCGCCTATGACGCGGACCCGGCGGCGTACACCCAGTCGCTGGGCGCCTGGCACGGCTTCATCGCGCAGCAGGAAATCATCTCGGTCAAGAAGCATTTCGGCTCGACCAGGCGGCGCTACATCTACCTTTCGGGCTGGATGGTAGCGGCGCTGCGCAGCGAGTTCGGGCCCCTTCCCGACCAGTCGATGCACGAGAAGACCAGCGTTCCGGCGCTGATCGGCGAGATCTACACCTTCCTCAAGCAGGCCGACGCGCGCGAACTGGGTGGAATGTTCCGCTCCCTCGATGCGGCGCGCGACGCCGGAGACGAGGTCGAGGCCAAGCGGATCGAGAAGGCAATCGACGAATACGAGACCCACGTCGTCCCCATCATCGCCGACATCGACGCAGGCTTCGGCAATGCCGAGGCGACCTATCTCCTCGCCAAGAAGATGATCGAGGCAGGCGCCTGCGCGCTCCAGATCGAGAACCAGGTGTCCGACGAGAAGCAGTGCGGCCACCAGGACGGCAAGGTCACCGTGCCGCACGAGGACTTCCTCCAGAAGATCCGCGCGATCCGCTACGCTTTCCTCGAGCTGGGCGTGCCCGACGGCATCATTGTCGCGCGTACCGACAGCCTGGGCGCGGGCCTCACCAAGCAGATCGCGTTCAGCAAGGAGCCCGGCGATCTCGGCGACCGGTACAACGCCTTCCTGGACTGCGAGGAGGTCGATCCCGCGAACATCACCAACGGGCAGGTCTTCATCAGCCGCGACGGCAGGCTGATGGCGCCCAAGCGCCTGCCCTCCAACCTTTTCCAGTTCCGAGCCGGGACAGGCGAGGATCGCTGCGTACTGGACTGCATCACCAGCCTCCAGAACGGGGCGGACCTGCTGTGGATCGAGACCGAGAAGCCGCATATCGGCCAGATCGGCGGCATGGTCAGCCGCATCCGCGAGGTGATCCCGAACGCGAAGCTGGTCTATAATAACTCGCCCAGCTTCAACTGGACGCTCAACTTCCGCCAGCAGGTGTTCGATGCCTGGGAAGCGGCGGGCAAGGATGTCTCTGCATTCGACCGCGCGAAGCTGATGAGCATCGACTACGACGCGACCGAGCTGGCGCAGGAGGCCGACGAACGTATCCGCACCTTTCAGCGGGATGCGGCGCGCGAGGCGGGCATCTTCCACCACCTCATCACCCTGCCGACCTATCACACCGCGGCGCTGAGCACCGATAATCTGGCCAAGCGCTACTTCGGCGACGAGGGGATGCTCGGCTACGTCAAGCAGGTCCAGCGCGAGGAAATCCGGCAGGGCATCGCCTGCGTGAAGCACCAGAACATGGCCGGCTCCGACATCGGGGACGATCACAAGGAATACTTCGCCGGCGAAGCTGCCTTGAAGGCAGGTGGCGCTCACAATACCATGAACCAGTTCGCCGCTGCCTGACCGGCACCGGTCGGGAACCAGTTCGCAGCAGTGTAAGGAGTTCATCGTGACGGAACCTACCACAGCCAGGGAACCGGGCCGCGCGCGCGCCCTGTTTTCGACGGCCGATTTTCGCTTGCTGCGCGCCGCCTTGGCGAGCCACGCCAAGGTGACCGACGACCGCGAGGAGCTGGCGCGCATCAACGCCCTGCATCACCGGCTCGGCACCTATGTGAGCAGCGACTGACCCGTCTCACAAGGTCTCCTGGGGAGGAGCCACGACCGCCGGGCGCGAGGAGAGCGCGCTTCGGCGGTCGTTTACGTCAAGGCTTCGGCATCAGCCGCATGGCCGAGGCGGTGAGCGCTTCCGCCGCGGTGCCGATCACCTTCTCCGCATCGGGCGCCCAGAACGGCGAATGCAGCGAGGGCAGCGTCGCGCCGGTCCGCTCCGCCTCCGCGATCTTCGCCGGGTCCTCGCCGCCGACCCAGAACAACACCGACTGGATGCTGGCGGGGTCCGCCCGGCGATAGCGCGAAAAGTCCTCGCCCGGCATGATCGGCGGCGAGGTTGCGACCCGGTCGGCGCCGAAGCGGGCCTTCAATGGCTCCATCATCTGCGCCGTGAAGCCCGGCTCGTTGATGAGCGACGGGGTGAACCCTTCACCGAAACTCACCACCGGCATCCGGTCCGCCGGAACGCCGGATGCCATCGCCTCCCCCGCCACGATTCGCTTGATCCCCTCCTGCAGCCGCGCGCGCTGCTCGTCGGTGAAGCTGCGAACGGTGAGCTGGAGATGGGCGCTGTCGGAGATGATGTTGTAGCGCGAGCCCGCGTGGAAACTGCCGACGGTCACCACTGCGGGTTCGACCGGGTTGTTCTCGCGGCTCACCAGGGTCTGCAGGCGCATCACGATGGCGCTCGCGAGCACGATCGGATCCTTTGTCGTATGAGGTGCCGCCCCGTGGCCGCCCACGCCCTTTACTTCGATGTCGATGCTGTCGACATTCGCCATCGCGGGACCGCTCGCATAGGTAATCTTCCCCGCAGGAACGGCTGCCATGTCGTGGAATGCGAGCGCGTAATCGGGCTTGGGAAAGCGGGTGTAGAGCCCATCGTCGAGCATCGCCTTGGCGCCCTCCCCCGTCTCCTCTGCGGGCTGGCCGATCATCACGAGCGTACCCGACCATTCCGCCTTGCGCGCCGCCATCAATCGCGCGGTGGCGATCCAGGCTGTCATGTGGGTGTCGTGCCCGCAGGCGTGCATGATCCCGGTCTCGCCGCCCGCCGGGGGCGTGGCGCGCGCCTTGCTCGCGAACGGCAGCCCGGTCTGCTCGATCACCGGCAGCGCATCCATGTCGGCGCGGATCAGCACCGTGGGGCCGGGGCCGTTCTTCAGGACGGCGACGATACCGGTGCGCCCGACCTTCTCCGTTACCGTGAACCCAGCAGCGCGGGCGGCATCGGCCATGATCTTCGCGCTGCGCACCTCCTGGAAGCTCAGCTCGGGATGCTGGTGGAGATCGCGGTAGGTGGCGAGGAGGCCCGGCATGTCAGCGGCGATGGCGGAGCGCAGATCGTCCGACTGCGCCAAAGCGGGCGCAGACATCGCCAGGGCGAGCTCTAAGTATACACTAAGTCTACACCAAAACGCCATTTCGCGACCCCTCCTAATGCACCATTTGCCAAACTTTTTTCCGCGCCGCCCAGGTCCAGTCCCGCCTCGCGAACCTATTTGGCACAAAAGCTCGAAAAAGTCAAGATTTCAGAGCCCATAGCTGACCACCAGTGCGATCGAAAGCACGGTCACCATCAGCAGAACCAGCGGTACCCCGGTGCGGATGTAGTCGCGGAACTCGTAATTCCCCTCCGCCATGATGAGCATGTTCGTCTGGTAGGCGATGGGTGTCGCATAGCAGAGGTTACAGCCGAAAAGTACCGCCAGCACCAGCGGTTCGGGCGGCAAGCCAAGTTGACGGGCGATGGCAAAGGCGATCGGCGTGCCGATCGTGGCGGCGGTCGCGTTGCTGGCGAAATTGGTCAAAATCGTGACGAAGATCATGATCGCGGCGAGCACCGCGGCCGTAGGCAGGTATTGCAACCCCCCCGCCAGCCCCTGCCCGAGCCAGTCGGCCGCGCCGCTTTCGTCGATGATCCGACCGACTGCGATGCTGGCCGCCACCAGCACGATCACCTGCCCGGACAGCGCCTGCCCGACCCTCTCGAACTTGACGCAACCGGTCACGAACATCGCGATCGCCCCGGCGAGCGCGCTGACCGCGATCGGCACCAGTCCCACCGAGGCGATACCGACGCTGCCGCCCATGATGCCCAGCGCCAGCAACGCCTTCGACCGCCGTGGCAGTTCGCGCGCGCCTTCCAGACGCAGCAGGCTGTCGCCATTGGCGAAAAGCGCGATGTCGGGTTCGACCCCCATCGCCAGCAGCACGTCGCCTTCCGAAATCACGAGGTCCCCGGCGGGATTGCGGCGGTCGGCGTCGAGAATGAGGCGCTTGGGATGGTGGATGCCGATGATCGCCACGCCGTAAAGATCGGCGATCCCAGAGGTCGGCAATGTGCGGCCGACGAGTCGCGAATCGGCAGTGACGGTAAGCTCGGCGACCAGCACGTCCTCGCGCGTCTCGGCCGAGCGGGCGCGGATGCGCGCCACTACCCAGGCGGGCGCAGCCTCGCTCTTGAGCGTGCGGATCGCCTCTTCGATCGCCTCGTGGGTGCCGGACACCTCGACGCGCTCCATCACCTCGAAGGGGCGGTCATGCGGGCGATGGAACTCGAGACCCTCGGGCACGCGCCCCTCGACCTGCGCCAGCGAGCGGTTCGCAAGAAGGCTCCCCTCGGTGACCCGCAGCTGCGTGCGGAACTGGCGCTCTCCTGCGACCGCCGCCGCGCTGTTGTCCCCCAGCATACGCGGGGCGACCAGCCACAGATAGGGCAGTGCCACCAGCCCGGCTATCGCGACGATGGGTGTGAAGTGGAAAACGCTCATTGGCGCCATGCCGAGATCGTCGGCAATCGAGACGACAAGGACATTGGTCGAGGTGCCAATGGTTGTCGCCATCCCGCCGATCAGCACCGCGGCGTTGACCGGGATGAGCGTCTTCGAGGTCGGCAGCCCCCCGCGCGACGCGAGCTGGACGAAAATCGGCAGCAGCAGCACGACCACCGGCGTATCGTTGACGCCCATCGAGAGGACGAAGGCGAGCACCAGCGAAACCAGCAGGCCTAATTGCTGATTGAACTTGAACACCCGCTCGAGCAACCGTGCCGCCGGGTCGAGCGCGCCGGTGACGACCAGCCCCCGCCCCATGATCATCAGCGCGCAGATGGTGATCAGCGCGTAATGGCCGAAGCCCGAGAAGGCGAGCGTCAGCCCTTCGGTCGGCCCCTGTCCGGGGAGCGGCAAGAAATAGAGCCCGACCGCGATCACCGCGATGGTCAGGAGCGAGACGATCTCGACCGCCATGCGTCCGCGCGCGAAGGCGACGAACATCGCGACGGTTACGACTATCGCGGCGATGGCGTGGTAGGATGGTATTCCGGGCATTGGCGTCGGCGTCCCATCGAACAGCTGGGATTACAAGGCCAATTCTCGACCATGCCGCGATGAACGGATCGTCACGCGGGATCGGGTCGGACAGAAAGGCAAGGTCCCTTGGCGTTCTCGCCGCGGTCTTCTTACTGCCGACGCACCATCGGCTTGAGGCCGAACAGCAACGCCGCCGACCCGAGGGCCGGCGGCGCGCCAATCTTCACTGGATCGGAGTTCAGGCGATGGCCGTCTTGTAGGCCTGCTTGCGGCGCATCCCAGCCCCCGCGATCCCGAAGCCCGCGATGAGCAGCGCCCAGGCCGCCGGCTCGGGAACGCCCGCCGCGCCACGGACCACCCACGTCTCCACGGCGCCATTGCCGGGGAACGGGTTGCTGGGATGGTTGAAGATCGCAAAGATCTGCCCATCGCCGTAATCGCAGTGTGTGTAGTTGGTGCTGAACCACGCCGCGGCGCATTTGAAGTCGGCGGCCGTCCCAAAGTCGGCAACGGTCGGGCCGGTGGCGAAATCGGCCGCCTGGGCAATGCGCCAGCCCTGGGTCGACTGATAGCTCATGTCGACCACGCCGCAAGACGGGGCCTCCGGTGCGCAAGGAGCGGCCCAAGCCCAGTCGCGGCCACCAAAGGTGATATAATTCGCGGTGGGAACCGGCGCGATGATCGGCGCGGCCGAAGCCGGCGTGGCCACCGTTACGGCACCGACAGTCGTCACGGCCGCAAGAAGAAGTTTTTTCATAAATACCCCCATTCATGCCACCACCTGACGGGTCTCCGCGGTGGCGGGTGCTGACGCGGCAACGGGTTGATCGCAAATGAGAACCCGGTCCCACGCCGCGTCATAACGCGGAAAGTCGAGGCTGTTAATAGGAATAGAGGCCAGTTTTGCCCGCGTCCCACATTGGAACAAAATGATTGCGCCGGGACGGAGAGCGGGGGGTCTGAAGCGGAATGGCTCGAACCGAGATGCTCCGGGAACCGGTTGAGTTGCTCGACCGATGCTGGTGGTGCCCCCGGTCGGACTCGAACCGACACTCCTTGCGGAACTCGATTTTGAGTCGAGCGCGTCTACCAATTCCACCACAGGGGCCCGGGCGTGCCGGTTGGGCGAACGGCGCGCTTAGCGGCTCGCACTCCCGCGTTCAAGGCGCTGCTAGAAGGTCCAGT
>JAJYQP010000020.1 GCA_021794525.1 Pseudomonadota bacterium
GCTGTTCTTGCGCGTCACCGGCGTCGGGGTCGGTCAATGGAAGCTACGAATCCAGCATGATGGCAAGCGACGCGACATAGGTCTGGGGAGTTCTAAGCTGGTATCACTCGCCGCCGCTCGCGCGAAAGCTGCCGAGGCGCGTAAGGCCATCCGCGAAGATGGACGCGATCTCATTGCCGAGAAGCGTGAAGCCACAGCGGCTACGATCACATTTCGTGAAGCCGCACTCGCTCTGCGCGAGGCGCATAAATATCGATGGGCTAACGCGAAGCACAGCAATCAATGGCTCGCCACTCTGAAGACCTACGCATTTCCGTCCTTGGGGGCCAAGACCGTGGGTGTTATTGCCGCGAGAGACATCATCGCGGCGATTGCCGACGTAACGCCGCTTCGGAGAGCTGCGGCTACGACGGCGTCTCGCGGCTGTCCGCGCGCGCTCGACCTTGCGGGCGGTAGCTGGGATGTGACCGCGCGCTTCACCTACAACCCCGCCTCGCAGATCGCGACATCGACACTCTCGAACGACAGCTTCGCCTACACCGCCGACGTCAATGCGACGCACAGCTCTGCGGTCATCGCGCTCAACCAGTACACGAGCGTGGCGGGCAACGCCTATGGCTACGACCTCGACGGCACTCTCACCTCGGACGGGGTGTGGACCTGGGCCTACGACAGCGAGAACCGGATGGTCAGCATGGCCAAGCCCGGCACCGCCACGGTGACGCTGAGCTGAGGCAAAGGGGCGGCTGATCCAGAGCGCGGGTGGGCCTGCGGGGACGACCCAGTTCGTTTATGCGGGGGACGAGCTGATCGCGGAGTACACCGCTTCGGGCACGGTGCTGCGGCGCTATGTCCATGGGCCGGGGGTGGACGATCCGCAGGTGTGGTTCGAGGGCGCAAGCGTTGCCGACAGCGCGCGGCGCTACCTGTTCGCCGACGAGCGCGGCTCGGTGGTCGCGGTGACCGACGGCAACGGCAACGCGCTGGCGATCAACCGTTATGACGAATACGGCATTCCCGGTGCGGGCAACACCGGGCGGTTCCAGTACACGGGGCAGGCGTGGCTTCCCGAGCTCGGCATGTACTACTACAAGGCCCGCATGTACTCGCCCACCCTCGGCCGGTTCATGCAGACCGATCCCATCGGTTACGACGACCAGATCAACCTGTACGCTTACGTCGCAAACGATCCGGTTAATATGGTAGACTTCGATGGCAAGTATGGACGGGGCGCTGGGTTTAGCGACAAAGAATGGAAGAGATTCAATAAGATGCAGCAGAATGCCGCTGCATCGATGGAAAAGCGAGCCGGAAAGTTAGAGGCGAAAGCTGCGAAGCTAGACGCGAAAGGTAAGGAAGGCGGTGACGCGATGCGCCAACAGGCTACCTCTCTTCGTGGGGGTGCTGCAGCGCTGAGGAGCGATGGGTCGGACGGGAAGATGGCAAATGTATTGAGCCAAAGCGATTTTACGGCGAAGGGCTTTAGCAATGCTGCAGTCGCAGCCGCGGAAATTGGCGGTAAGACCATGTGGCTCAACCGGGGGCGGTCAGAAGTTTGGTCTGGAAGCTCAATGATGGCCAAGTGGGTGGCTGGTCACGAGTCCTTACATACCGCAGGCCTACATGATCAGAGAGGTTTCAATGGCCAGACAGCATATCGCTGGGGGGCGGACCCGCAAAAGGAAGCATATGAAAAGATGAAGGGCACGCCACAAGCTCTTATCAATCCCGATCATTTGATGGATGAGGTGTTCTGATGGGTAAAGAGTGGCCAACCGTTCTTGTGCTATTTCTCGTCGCAGCCTGCGCTACGGTGTCCAAAGAAAAAGCCTTTCCAATCGATGTCAGTTCAGAAGATAATCCACCATCAGAGAGTATTCGGGTTTCATATGACAATAACACTTCAAAAACGGTATGTCTAACGCCAGAAAATTGGCCCAACAGCGCCGGGAAAATAAATCAAGCATCCAATATAGTTTGGCTCGAGATCGGAAAGGGGCGTTTTCCCCTCAAGGATTTCAACACCGGCAGTTGCCATGGTTGCGTCGAGAGAGTCGGTCCGGGCCGCAGAATTTCTGCTAGCATCCCATATTCAGAGTTTGACCTGCCAGCGAACTTGACGAAGGCGTCAAAAATTCTGCATTTCCAGCCAACCGCATTTTACTGTGATCCAAGATCCTAACGATCTAATCTCATGAGGAAATGTCGGCGCCTGTAACGTTGCGGCTCGCGCCAGACTATCGAGGGGCTGCGGCCCGTCCAGCAATTCCGGGCAGCAATTCCGGGGACACAATACCTAATTGCCCGCCTTCCGCTCTGGCGCTAGCCCAACGGCATGGCCCGGCTCGCTCGCATCGTCATTCCTGGCGTTGCGCATCACGTCACCCAGCGCGGCAACCGTCGGCTGCCGATCTTCTTCTCCGACGACGATCGCAGCACCTATCTCCAGCTGCTCTTCGGAGCTGCGGCAGCGAGCGGCACGCGCTGTCTCGCGTGGTGTCTGATGGACAATCACGTCCATCTGATCCTGCTGCCCGACACCACCGACAGTCTGCGCGCCATGCTGGGCGAGGCGCATCGGCGGTACACGCGCATGGTCAATTTTCGTGAGGGCTGGCGCGGCTACCTGTTCCAGGGCCGCTTCGCGAGCTACCCGATGGACGATGCGCATCCGATGGCGGCGGTCCGCGAGAACGCGCGGCGCGACCTTGTCCCGAGCGAGTGGGAACGTCGGGTTGGTGACGCCTCACAGCGGGCCAATGAAGAAATCCGCGCCTTTAGCTGACGAGGGTTTTGCGCCTCGCCGGGGCAAACGACCTTCAGGCCGCCGCGCTTGCCCCGGTGATCGGGCAAACGTCTCGAAGGGGCGAAACCCGCTCGTCCTTCTCGGCGGGTAGACCGATGTAGAACCCCTGGAGGTGCGTCGCGCCCAGTGCAGTCATCAGGTCGTAATGCGCCTCGCTCTCGACACCCTCGGCCACCGTTTCCATGTCGAAATTGCGGGCGAGGTCGACGATTCCCCGTACGATGGCCTGACAATCGGTATCGCCCCTCGCCAGCCGCTGGACGAAGGAGCGGTCGATCTTCAGCCGCGAGAATACGCCGCGCTGCAAATA
Organism: Pseudomonadota bacterium; assembly: GCA_021794525.1. Lineage (GTDB taxonomy): Bacteria > Pseudomonadota > Alphaproteobacteria > Sphingomonadales > Sphingomonadaceae > Qipengyuania. Next base: position 3,117 of record JAJYQP010000020.1, read on the forward strand.
GCTGAGCGAGGAATAGCCGGTGCCAAAGTCGTCGAGTGATAGCATGACACCGAGCTTCTGAACCTGCGAAAGCGTTTCGGACGCGCGGCTCTCGCCGTGGAGGAACAGGCTCTCGGTGATCTCGAGCTCGAGGCGCGCCGGGTCGAGCCCGCTCGCTGCGAGCGCATTGACCACCATGGGCACGAAACCGGGCGAGCTGAGCTGCGCGACCGAGACATTGACTGCCACCCGGATGTGATCGGGCCAGGTAGCGGCTGCCCGGCAGGCCTCCTGTATCACCCAGGCGCCGATCGGTGTAATCAGTCCCGAACTTTCGGCCAGCGCCACGAATTCCGATGGCTCCATCTCGCCGCGTTCGGGGTGGCGCCAGCGAAGCAGCGCCTCGCGCGCGCCTTCGGTGCCGGTTTCGGCGCAGACGATCGGCTGGAAGGCGAGACGCAGTTCACCCTCGGCCAGCGCGGACCGCAGGGCGTGTTCCATCTGCTCTGCTTCCTGTGCGGTCTTGGCCATCCAGGGCGCGTAGGGACATGCCTGACCGCGGCCACGGCGCTTCGCTTCATAGAGTGCCAGGTCGGCGTTGCGGATCAGCGTGTCCACCGCCACGCCGTCATCGGGACTCAGCGCGAAGCCGATCGAGCCGCCGATAAGTACAGTATTGCCGAAAATCTCGAACGGGCGCGCCAGCGCGGTGACGGTGTCGTGTGCCAGCCTCTGGCACAGCGAGAGAGTCGCGCCTTGGGGCAGCATCATGGCGAACTCGTCGCCGCCCAGGCGTGCCGGCACGGCGCTGTCGCCGGCGATCTCCACCAGACGCTGGGATACCAGCTCGAGCAGACGGTCACCCCCCGCGTGGCCGTGAGTGTCGTTGACCTGCTTAAATAGGTCCAGGTCGATCAGCAGCACGGCGCTGCATCCGCTCTCCGCCACACTGCGATCAATCCCCTCGCCGAGCAACTGGCGGGCATGCATGCGGTTGGCGAGTCCGGTCAGTGCATCGTGGCGCGCGGCGTGGGTGAGACGCCGATTGGCCGCGTCAATCTCGCGCCGGCTCCGCTTCGCCGATACCAGCGCGTATCCGATCGCTGCGATCACGACGAGAAGGGCGCCCACTCCTCCTGCAGCCATGTGCTTGACCCGCTGCAAGTCGCTTCGGCTGCGTTCGAGACGAAGCTGCTGGGTGTTCGCGTCGAAACGTGCATTCATCAGCGCGAAGTTGGTCGAGGCAGCCGTCTCGCGCGCGTCGTCATCGAGGCGCTTGAGCGCTGCAAGGTGCGCCACGGCCTTGTCGTATTGTCCGAGCGCATCGTAAACCTGGTAGGCAGTCTCGTGAAAATCGCGGAACAGGAGCGTCGTTTCCGCAAGGTTCTGCCCGGCAAACGTCCTCTCCAGCAGCCCGCGCGCCTCAGCGTCCCGGCCCTGAGCATGACGGACCTGTGCGCGTACGCCCCACAGGAACGGCCGCCAGTCGGCTGCTTCCCCGGTGGCCAGTGACAGCCCACGCTGGATCGTCGCATCTGCCCGGGTCAGCTGTCCATCGAGGAGCTCGGCAGAAGCGATATTGGTGAGAATGCGGGCCTCGAGCAACGGGCTGCCGATCTTACGCGCGGACTCGAGCGCAAGCCGATATGCGGCCACTGCTTCGCCGAACCGACCCAGCTCCTTGTAGCTATTGCCGCGATTGTTGTTTGCGGCGAGCGCCATCATCGGGTCTTCGGAATAGGCTTCCTGCGCCAGTTCGTAATAATGCAGCGCCTGCGCGTGGTCCTTCGCGTCGGCGTGGATCGCACCGATATTCTGCAACACGATCGACTGCGAACGGGAATCCCCAAGCGACCGGTAGATCGCATGGGCCTGCTGGAGGGTTTGCATCGCACGACCGATCGCTCCGTCCAGAGCTGCAATGGTCGATTGCGATCGCAGCAGGTCGGCATGGAGCTTGGTCCGCGGCGCGACACGCTTAACTGTTGCGAGCGCACGGTCGAGAATGGGACCGGCCTCTTCGGGACGGTTGAGACGGGTGAGTGCCTCCCCCTCGAGCCATTCTGCGGTGGCCCGGTCGATGGCGGCATCATGGTCCTGCGCCGATACGAGTTGATACGCCTTGCGCGCCTTTCCCAGAGCTTCGCTCGGGTTCGACATCATCGATTGTTTCGCGGCGTCGATCGCGAGGTCGAATTGCGTGGCGGCAACGGTCGCGCGGGGTACGCCGCCGTCCGTGGCGGTCTGCGCAGCGGCGGGAGTCAGCGCCGCAAGGCACGCTCCCAGTCCGATGGCAAAAACCGTTCGAAACACTGCAATCCCCCGAAAACCTGCTCTCACATATGCGGCAAGGTTTTCATTCGGCTTAACGTTCGCATTACATTTGCAGGCGGAGTCTCACTCCACCGACATAGCCGCTGCGCGTGTCGGATGCCTCGCCGAAGGTCGCGCGGCCGAACAGGCTGAGTTCACCGTGGCCCGCCGCGACCGGCGCGGCGTAGAGCAGCTCGGCGGTGTGGACCCGGCTATTGCCGGCCCCGTCGAAGCGCGTATCGACCACGCCGACGGCGCCGGTCTCACGGTCGGTCACCTGCGTCGTGTGGAGCGTCATGCTACCACCCTCCACGTGGAGCGGCTGCGAGAAGGTGAGGCGCAGGCGATCGTTCCCCGTTACCACACCGTTCTTTGTCGCCGAGATCGCGTAAGCGGAGGTCAGCAGGCCGGCGCCGTTCGTGACCAGCTGCTGGCCCCTGTCGGCGATGGCGCTGCGGCCCAGGCTCCCCGATGCGGCGATCGTCAGCCCGTGGCCGAGGTCGGTATCGCCGGCCAGGGTCATGGATTCGCTGAGCGACCCTTCGTCGAGCAATCCGTTCGAAGCCTGAACCGCGAGCAGGGCGTCACGCTCCTTCAGGCGGGTATAGTTGATCGACAGGCTGGTGCCGGGCGCGAAATCATGCGTCACGCGGACGTTGAGTGCATGCGCCTTGAGAGCGTTCCCGAGGTTGAACCGCCGCTCGGCCTCCGACAGCGCCATGTTGTCCCTGGCAGCGAGCGAGCGTTCGGAGTAGCCGAAGGCGACACGCGTGTTCGGCGCGATGCGCAGTGCGGTGTTGAGGAAGCTCCCGCCGGATGCGAGGCCGAGGATCGGGTTGACGCCGCTCGTCTCTGCAAAGTCGCTCGTCATGCCGAAACCGGCCTGCCCGCCCAGTTCCATCGCGCCCAAGCCATGGCCAGCGGCGAAGCTGAGACCGCCATCGGGCGAGTAAGCGTGGAATGCCGAGTGCGGAACTTGGTCGGTGCGCCGGGCAAGATAGGCCGACGGATCTTCCGAGGCGATTCCCATGCGCCAGCCACCGCGATCCGGCGTGGCATAGTGGCGGACATCGGTGAAGTTCCCGCCATCGGCCCCGTTGATGAAATCGGTCAGGCTGTCGGTCAGGAAACTCTGGAACTGCTCGAAAGCGCCGCCGTTGATGCTGATCCGGTACTTCGACAGCACGGAGGACATCGGCACGGCGAAGTCGCGCCGCGACTTGCCCACATTCTCGAACAGGACGAAAAATACGTTGTTGGCTTCCCAGGTCGTTTGAGAACCGGTGGCACGCAGCGTGGCAGGGGTCTCGGACGTTATCACGCCGTTTTCGACCTTGTAGTACCACAGCTTGTTGTAATCGAGCGGCGACTGCGACCCCGTGATGTCGAGCAGGCCGACGCCATAGACCGGGTCGACGCCGGGAGCACCGAGGTCCTTGGCCGAGCGGACGATGATGTCGACCGTCGCCTGCGGATCTTTTGCAAGCCACGGCCAGCGGTCGTGGAGAAGCGCAATGGCACCCGACACCAGCGGCGCGGCGAAGGATGTGCCGGTGCGGCGGACCGTCCCGCCCTGACCGTCAGAAACGAGGATCAGCTCGCCCGGCGCGACGATGAAGTGGTTCATCAGGCGCCCACCGTCGGCAAGGTTCGGGCTGCTACCGCAGATGCCGTTCACGATCAGGCAGGCATCGCCCGGCCGATTGCTGAAGCCCGAAATCTGCTCCGCCGGATCGACAGAGCCGACCAGAAGGAAGTTGGTGCCCGCCGAGGCGGTCCACTCGATGTTCCTGGTCTGGGTGAACCCCTCGTTACCGGCGGCGATGACATACACCGAGTCAGACTTGCGGGCAGCGATAGTCGGATCGCCGAATACGCCGTTCCACGAGCTCGGCAGAGTGGCGCCGGATTCGCCCAGCGACGCGTTGATGATGCTGGCATTCGACGCCTTGAGCGCGACGATGCCGTTGCGCACGTCCGTCCAGTTGGCGGTGCCGGTCGCATCAAAGGGATTGTTGAGCGCGACACGGGCACGGGGCGCGATGCCCATCACGCCCTGTCCGTCATGTGCCGAGACCAGCAAGCTTGCGACCGCCGCACCATGGCCATTCGCAAAGCCGGAATTGCCGGTGGTCCAGAATACGCGACCAATGAGGTCGGCTTCGACGCCCATGCCCGCGTCCAGCACCCCGATGATCGTGTCCGTGCCGCTGCCCTGCTGCTGGGTAACGGCCGGCGACCAATTTGCGGTGCGCATCCAGTGGTCGAAGCGGTCCTGGCCCGAATAGGCCATCAGCCCGTCGTAATAGGCGAGGTAAAATTCGGCGCGCTTTTCCTTGCTGAGCGCAGCGAGGGTCGCCGGATCGTTGAGGTCGATGCCGAAGCGGGCAAGCAGCGGGGCGACGAAGCCCGCGTCGAAAGTCTTGCCCGTCTTTGCCGTGACTGCCGCACCCCATGTCGCGGAAGACTGGGCGATCACGTCACGCAAGGTCGCGGCGATTGTCGCGTAGGCGGGGTTCAGCGCGGTCGTGCCTTGCGCCGCTTGCCACGTCGCGTCGGCTGTGCCGAACTTGGCTCCGACGTCTTCCCAGAACGGCTGGATGCTGCCCCATGCGGGCGCAACGACCCCGGTCTTGGTGACGAACGGATTGATGGTTCCCCAGAAGGGCTGGATGTTTCCGTCGAAGGGATTGATGTTGCCCCAGAACGGGTTGATGTTCCCGTAGAAGGGGTTGATGTTCCCGTAGAACGGGTTGATGTTCCCCCAGAACGGATTGATGTTCCCATAGAAGGGATTGATGTTCCCATAGAGCGGCGTGACCGCGGCGCTCGGCGCCGGTTCGGGTTGCGGGGAGGGCAATGGCCCGGGAACGGTGTCCACCGGCGTCGGCGCGGGCGCAATGGTCTGAGCGAAGGCAGCCTGTGATCCAAACACGGCGCAGGAGAGCAAGGCGATCGCCTTGATCGTATGCGCGCCGGCCCGGTTGGTGCTCTGTGTCATCTAGGCAATCTCGCGAGAAACGGATTTGTTGATTGCCCCAGATGCCACAGCCCCCGCTTCGATCTGGTCTTCAAGAAGGGGAAACGAGTGCCTGCGGGAAGTCCTTACCTTCAGGTTAACCGCGCTCTTTAGACATGATCGGCCGGAAGCGGCCTGACGACGATTTGCTCTCGACAGACTGGGCCGGACAAGCGCAGCTTCGGGACCGAAGGGCTGCGTCCAATCCCCCGGCAGGTGCCGGACCGCGGGGCGCAAAATTTGTTAACTCGCAGGCCGAGCCATCGCTGTTTTGCGAATCACCTGAGGCGCACGGTCGCCCTGGTCACACCAGTAGTCGCTCGATATCGACGCTGAGGATACCATGCTCCGCCTGCAGCGCCGCGATATCGTCGGGGCGGGCCATTTCGCCGTCGTCGCGCAGGATGGAACAGATGACGGCGGCATCGCCCGCCCCGGCCCTGCGGCATAGTTCGATCGCGGCTTCCGCGGCGGCGGGACGGTCCTTCACCCCGCCCTCTGCGGAGATAAGCGGAAAGACATGACCGGGGCTGACGAGATCGTCGCCGCTCGCCCGTTCCGCAACCGCAACCTCGACGGTTCTCGCGCGGTCGGCAGCCGAAATGCCGGTGGTGATCCCGGTCGCCGCATCGATCGAACGCCCATGCGGTCGGCCGGACTGCTGCTCGCGCCCCGGATTGATGAGCTGGATGCCGAGCTTCATAGCGCGCGCCGGCGTTAGCGCCAGGCAGATCAACCCGCGGCCGTGTGTCGCCATGAAGTTTATCGCATCGGATGTGACGTGCTTCGCGGCGACGCAAAAGTCGATGTCGCCGCCGCGATACCTGTCACCCGTGATGACGACTATCCGCCCCTCGGCAAGCGCGTCGAGCGCATCGTGCAGCGTCTCGTCGCTCACAGCCGGTCCATTCCCGACAGCGCCTTCGCCCCCTGCAGGGTCTGGCGACCGACCATCTCGATCTGCAACCGCGCGCGGTCTTCCAGGCATTCGCCATCGGGCGAGAAGAGGCCCTGATAGGTACGGATTGTCGCCCCCATCGGCGTGGGCCAGCCGCGCAGGGCGTGGATGATCGCCCGCATGGTGATGAGCGTGCTCATGGTCGCCTGGTCACCGTAAGCGGTCGAAATGAGTCCCACCGCGCGACCGTCCAGGTACGGGCGGGTGTCGCGGGCAAGGTCTTCCAGATAATCCAGTGCGTTCTTGACGAGGCCTGAGATCGTTCCATGGTAGCCGGGCGCTGCCACGATCAGGCCGTCCGCCGCGCGCACCGCCTCGACCAGCTCGCCGCCGCTTCCTTCCTCGTAACCCGCCCCGCGATAATGGGCGAGAGCGCCGAGGTATTCACCGCCGAACACCTGGACCTCGGCTCCCGCCTCGAATGCCGGACGGGTGGCGAGGCACAGCGCCTGCTCGGTCGTGCTGCCCGGGTTCACGGTGCCTCCGATGGCGACGATACGAATAGTCACTTCGATAGGTCTCCGGTCAGAACTGCAGCGGCGCGTGTTCGATACGCGGTAGGACGTGTCGCGCGAACAGGTCGCATTCGGTGGTATGCGGATAGGCCGAGAGAATGACGGCCTCGATACCGGCGTCCTGATAGGCGCAGTTTGGCGAGCTCCTGATCGGGATCGCCGACAATCGCCGCGCCGCAGCCCGAGCGGGCCCGACCGATCCCGGTCCACAGATTGTCTTCGACGAAGCCGTCTCCGTCCGCCGCTCCGCGCAATCCCGCCTGGCGTTGCGCACCGTAGTTCTTCGCATCGAGCGAGGCTTCGCGGATGGCGCGGCCTTTCTCGTCGTCGAGCTTTGAGAGGAGGCGATCGGCATAGGCGCGGGCCTCGTCTTCGGTTTCGCGAACGATGGCATGGACACGGTAGCCAAACTTGGGATTTCGCCCGAATTTTGCGGCCCGTGTCGTGAGGTCCGCGATGTTCTCACGCACCTTGTCCATGGTGTCGGGCCACATCAGGTAAACGTCGCAGCCTTCCGCCGCGCATTCGCGCGCTTCGTGGGAGCCGCCGAAACAGACGGTAGTGTCCACGCCGAGCTGGTAGCCGGAGGGGAGCAGGATATTATCAAAGCCGCCTTCCTCGGCGCGCAGCACGATGTTGCGGCAATGCTCCCAGCTCGACTCGAGCTGCGGATCGGGCACACCAAGGAACTCGAAGTCATCGTCACACAGGGCTGAAAACCACGCGATCTCACATTGTCGAGAGCCATTCATGGCATCGGTTCTCCTCTTGCAGCGACAAGCACCGCGTACCAGTCCTCCCGCGTCCAGCGCATCGCCAGCGCCTCCGCCCCCTCTGCGATGCGCGCCTGATTCTGCGAGCCGATGATCGGCACGATGCCCGCCGGGTGCGCCATCAGCCAGCCATAGGCCGCGACCGAGCGGCTGACGCCTTGCACTTCGGCCACCCGGTCGAGTTCTGTCGCGACCGACCGGTCGCGGTCGCTTGCGGGCTTCAGCAGCCCCCCGCCTCCAAGCGGCGACCAGGCGAGCGGCATGAGGCCGAGGCGCATGGCCTGGTCGAGCTCACCGTTCTCGAAGCAGTCGATCCGCAAGGGGCTGATTTCGGGTTGGGTGGCCACCAGCTTGTGGCCGAGAAACTGGTTCAGCGCCTCGATCTGCTGGATGGCGAAGTTGGACACGCCGAGGCTGCGAACCTTTCCGCTGGCCACCGCATCGTCCAGGACGCGCGCGACTTCCTGCGGGTGGGCGAGGATGTCCGGGCGGTGGATCTGGTATAGGTCGATGGTCTCGGTCCGCAGCCGCCGCAGTGACGCCTCGAGCGCGCCGCGCAGATACTCCGCCGACTGGTCGTAGGGCAGCGGCGGCATGATCCCGCCCTTGGTCGCCAGCACCATGCGGTCGCGCAACCCCGGCTCGGCCGCCAGAACCTCGCCCAGTAGTGCCTCGGCACCGCCGAAACCGTTCGTCCCGTCGAAGCCGTAAATGTCGGCCGTGTCGAGGAGCGCTATCCCGGCATCGAGCGCGGCGTGAATCAGCGGTGCCGCATCGGCAGCGCTGCGCCCGCCCTCCGCCAGGCGCCACATGCCCCAGGCGATCGGCGATATCGCGATATCGCTGGCGCCGAGGCGGCGGGTGGTGGGCGGAGGGGGCAATACGCTCATGGAAGTTCCCTTGGCGGGTTGACGAGATGGGTCGTCATGTCATCCGCCGCTTGCGGGGCGGCAGAATACGGCGGGCTGTCGCGGGGGCGGCGACGATGTGTTCGCCGGCGACGAAGTCCTCGCCCGACCAGACGTGCCGCCATGGCGCGTCGCCGGGCAGAACAACGCGGCGCTCGATCGCGCCTTCCTCGATCACGGGAGCCACCAGCATGTCCGCGCCGTAGAGATACTCGTCCTGCACCGCAAACAGCGTCGGATCGTCCGGATAGTGCAGGGCGGTGGTCGGGGTCGCCGCCGGGATCGCCGCCTGGCTGTCGGAGCATGACGGCTTCCCGATCATCCTGCTGGTCCTGAACAGCGTGATGACGGTGCCCGAGGCCCTTCGTGCGGCGACGTTGACGATGTCGAAGGCACTGCTGCTGTTCGCGGTGATCGCGACGGCGATGAGATCGGACCTCGCGCGAATCCTCAAGCTCGGCTGGCGCGCGGCGACGCCTGTGGTTTTTGCCACCCTGACCAGTTTTGCAGCCGCGCTGGCGGCGGTGTCGCTAGGGGCAGCCTAGAGTTCCCACAGCACCTCTCCCGGCTGGATCGCCAGGTCGAAGGCCAGTTCCAGTCCGAGCACTTTCTGCATGGGTGCGATGCCGAGGTCTTTCGCGATGGGGCTTGAGGCGAGCGCCTCCAGCTTCATCTCGTATTCCACGAGGCCGGGGAGCGCATCGAACCTCGTCACCTCTGCCATGACCTCGGTGATCGCCTGGTAGCAGGCGACGCGGGTGTCGGCGACGTCGCGGAACTGCTTCAGGAATAGCTGCGGCACCCGGCAGTTGAGCAGATTGCCCAGCAGGTCGAGTTCGAACCCCAGCGTCGGGTTCCATCCTGCCTCGCGCGCGAGGTAGTCCCACAGTGCCTTCACCCCGGCGGCGAAGTTCGATGTGCCCGCGAAATCCTTGGTGGCGCCGGTCGGCGCGAGGGTGAGCAGCCGCTGGAACTGCTCCTGCGTCCCGGCGCCGAAGGTCTTGGTCGCGAAGAGATCGACCGCGATCCCTCCGCCCGAGTCCGCGTCGCTCGGCACCGTCAGCTTTCCCTGCTGCTTGCGATAGCCGAAGATTTCCCGCCCCGAGGCGATGGCCACCGGGTTGTCGAGCACGAGGTAGGGCAGCACCATGTCGAAGCGGGTCGCGAAGCTCTTGCCCTCCCTTTCCTCCACCTGCACCGCCGGGATCCAGAAGGTCAGCTCGCGCTCCTTCGACCAGCCCATGTCGGGCACGTCCGTGAAGCTGCCGTGGCCGATATCGACCACGGTCATCATCACCGCGCTGGTCATCGGCAGGACGCGGATTTCGCCGCCGCTCGGAATGTCGAAGCTCGCCTGGCACCAGCGCGTGAGCGCGGCGATATCCGCCTCGAGCAGGAAAGCCCACATCCGCGTGTCGTCGAGTGCGATCGGGCCGGGAAAGGTGACCTCGCCCCCCATCTCGACGAAGGCGCCGGCGGGCGGCAGCGCGCTGCTGGTCGCCTTGGCCACCGCCGCGGGGGAGAGGCCGCGAAAGTCCGTCGGCCAGCCCGACAGCGCATGGCTCGCCAGCATTCCCGAGATCGTCGTCGCCTCGAAGCTGCCGAGGTTCTGTCCGTTTTTGATCCAGTCGCCGGTGAGCGCGAGATTGGCATAGCCCGAGCCGCCCGCGGTCATCCGGTGGCGCGTCGAATCCCTCACCGTCAGCGTGTAGCGTTCGGCGGGATCGATATTGGCGCGGTTGTACTGGCTGACGATCGTGCCCGGCTGCGGCCCGCCCGGCCCGAAGCGGTCGGGGAAGAAGAAGGCCGCGTCCTTCGCCAGGAAGACAGCCGCATTGGCATCGACCACCGCCTGCTGCTGCGCCGGATAACCGGCTTCGGATGCGGGCGGCAGGGTGTCGGGGCAGGGCAGGGGGCCGCACCAGATCTGCTGCGACTTCACGCCCATTGCCGCGGGCCAGCTCTCGGTAGGCAGGATCTCGGAGATATCGGCCCAGCAATCGAGGTTGGAGATGTCGTAGCCGCCGACCATGGCCGGGGTTTTCCATCCCATCTCCTGCGCGCTGGCGGTCGCCCAGGTCTGCATCGACTGTGTGGCGACGGTCCGGAGCGCATCGCCCATGCGCCGCCACGGCCCGCTCTGCGCGATGAGGTCGCGGCAGACGTCCGGATGGGCGGCAGGCGGGATGGCAAGGACCAGGCGGTCGTAATCGGCACCCGCCTCCAGCAGGAGCGGCGGAGCGGCATCGGGCCAGTCGGTCCAGCGGCTTTCGAGATTGGCGCCGCTCGCCTTCAGCGCCGCGCCTTGTTGCAGCTTTTCGTAGAGCGGGCGGTCGGGCCAGACGCGCTGGCCGCTCGCAAGGGTCCGCAGCGGCTCGTAATAGACACCGATCGGCGTCAGTTGCCGGCCAATCTCGACCCGCTCGATGATCTTGCCGTCGGCGCTGGGGACCAGCCGGTCGACGCGGTGGAAGAACTCGAACTTAACGCCCCGCGCCTTCAGCACCTCGTACATCGGCGCCATGATGAGATCGCCGGTGGCGGTGTTGAATTCCCAGATGATCGCGCCCTGGTAGCAGGCGGTGCCCATCAGGCTGACGAACATCGTCCCCGCCTCGACCTCGCCCTCGCCGCGCCAGTCACCCTGCGGATAGGCGAAGAGGAGGTCGTAGAGCCCGCGCACTACGGCGGAATCGACCGTGATCTCGGCCGCGCCATGGCTGCGGAGCCATTGCTTGTAGTCGATGCGGTTAACCCGCTCGAGGTTCTCTTCCGGGTTGAAGATCAGCCCGTCGGCGAGCCCTCCGATCACGCTGGTCAGCATGAGATCGGCGAGGATGAAGAAGCGGCGGAGTTCGATGTCGCTGTCGAACCGGTTGGCGTATCGGCGCGCGATCCAGGCACGCAGGCTGGTCACCATGCCTTGAACCGCCGCGTGCCCCTCGACGTCGCGCCCGGTGAGATCGCGCAGACCTTCGACCAGTTCCAGCGTCTCCTTCACCAGCCAGACGCCGGCATGGATCACCCCGTCCTGCACCAGTCCGAACAGTCGGCGGAAAAACCGCGTGACGGGATCGTACCAGTGCGTCTGCGCCGAAGTGACGGAGGGCAGGTCGGGATCGAGATCGAGGATCCGGTCCCCGATCCAGCCGAGCATCTGCGCGATGCGGCCCCAGATATCTGGCGCTAGGTCGATGCCCGGCGTGCCCGGCATCACCGGCGCGTCGATCACCCAGGGGACGGGCCTGCCCTCGATCAGCTCGATGAGAGTGAGGGTCGGCTGCGGAGTGAAGGCCTTGTCCCAGGTGGGGAACGGCGGATCGGGCGCGATCTTGTAAAGCTGCTGCACCATGTGGAACGCGTTCTGGTACGCGCCCATGAATACGTGGAGCCCGTGCTCCTGGATGCGGTCGTGCTCGTCTGCGTTGCGCCCGGTCGCGCACTTGCCGCCGAGCCGCCAGCCGAGCTGGTAGACGGTGACGTCGAACTTGTTGTTCTGCTCGGGGGCGGTGAGGTTCCAGGCGGTAATCAGGCCGGAGAGGCCACCGCCCAGAATCGCAACCCGGGTGCCGCTCATTCGGCGGGTTCCGCCAGCCCCTCGACGGGGCCTGTTCCCGGGCGCAGCGGCGGCTGGCCCTCATGCGGCTCGCTCGGCCACAGTGGCAGATCGGTGCGGTTGGCGAAAAGCTGATAGGCGGCGAAGAAGGCCGGAATGCCCATCGAGAAGGGCGAGATCAGCCGCAGCCCCGCGATCTCGGGATAGCCCAGCCAGCAATTGATCAGCGCCATCATGGTGTAGACGCCCACGGGCAGCGAAATCATGATCCGCGAACACATCCCGTGCGCCGGCGCGTTGGGCAGCCTGGTCTCGAGCCAGCGATAAAGGGTAAAAACCACGAAAGCGGTCAGCATCCAGCCGAAGTAGTTCTGGAACGGCACCCCGAAATGCGCGCCGCCTTCGGGCCAGACCCACGCCGGTACGCCGACGTTGGCAGCGTCGGGAACGCCCGGCTCGGCTGCCTTGCCGGGATTGTTGAAGCTCATCACCGGGTCCATGGTGAGGTCCCACGCGGTCATCACCGCGGCGCTGAGCAGCGAGAGCCAGATGATCGGCACCCAGCCGGTGCGCTGCGGGATCGGCCCGCCTTCGCCGATCAGATTGGCAATGATATAACTGGGATAGAACATCATGTACCAGGCGAAGGGGATTAGCGCGGGCACATTGCCGCCGATCTTCCAGCCGAGAACATCGGTGTAGTAATAGGGGCTGAAAGGCCAGCCGGTGCTCTCCCCCACCCATTCGAAGGCGAAGGAGACGATGGTCGCGCAGGCGAGCAGCACCAGCGCGCGGACCTTGCCCAGAAGCAGCCAGGAATGGATGATGCAGAAGGCGGTCAGCGCGGGAACCAGCAGGCCCCAGGGCAGTCGATCGATGGGAAAGTCGAACCCACCGGTCTTGATGCCGACGTAGAAGGCCTCCGCCACCAGCAAGGTAATCAGCAGCCAGACCGCCGGCGGCGATTTCGCGCGCCGTTTCACGAAGGCTTTCGTTGCCATGCATTCCCCCTGATCTGCCGGGCCCGTCCCTGACCCATGAAGCGCTTTATGGCCGCGAAAGCGGCCCAAAACTTGGACCGCGACGACATTTTCACCAGATTTCAGCGGTTGCGGCGGCCTTCGACGAGGGCATCGACCACTGCCGGATCGGCCAGCGTCGAGGTATCGCCGAGCGCGCCGGTCTCGTTTTCGGCGATCTTCCTCAGGATCCGGCGCATGATCTTGCCGCTGCGGGTCTTGGGCAGGGCGGGAGTGAAGTGGAGGTGATCGGGCGTGGCGATCGGCCCGATTTCGCGGCGGACCCATTGGCGCAGTTCGTCCTCCAGCGCCGCGTCCGGCTCCTCGCCCGCCTTCAGCGTGACATAGCAGTAGATGCCCTGTCCTTTGATGGCGTGCGGAAAGCCGACCACCGCAGCTTCGGCGACCTTCGGGTGTAGCACCAGGGCACTCTCGACCTCGGCGGTGCCCATGCGGTGCCCGGAGACGTTGATGACGTCATCCACCCGGCCGGTTATCCAGTAGTATCCATCGGCATCGCGCCGACAGCCGTCGCCGGTGAAATACTTGCCGCGATAGGTGCTGAAATAGGTCTGCACGAAGCGGTCGTGGTCGCCATAGACCGTACGCGCCTGGCCGGGCCAGCTGCGCGTGATGCACAGGTTACCCTCGGTCGCCTCTTCCAGAACCTTGCCCTCGCCGTCGACAAGCTCGGGGACCACGCCGAAGAAGGGCTTGCCCGCGCTGCCCGGCTTCATGTCGTGCGCGCCGGGGAGGGTGGTGATCATCACCCCGCCGGTCTCGGTCTGCCACCAGGTGTCCACGACCGGCAGCCTGCCGTCGCCCACCGTGTCTGCATACCAGCGCCACGCCTCGGGGTTGATTGGCTCGCCCACGGTGCCGAGCAGGCGGAGCGAGGAAAGGTCGTGCCTGCGCACATGACCCTCGCCCTCGCGCATCAGCGCGCGGATCGCGGTGGGGGCGGTGTAGAAGATGTTGACCTTGTGCTTGGCGATCGTCGCCCAGAAGCGGTCGTGATCGGGGTAGTTGGGCACCCCTTCGAACATCAGCACCGTCGCGCCATTGAGCAGGGGGCCGTAGACGATATAGCTGTGCCCGGTGACCCAGCCGATATCGGCGGTGCACCAGAACACCTCGCCGCGGCGGTAGTCGAACACGTAGCGGAAGGTCGTCTCGGTCCAGACGCCATAGCCGCCGGTGGTATGGAGCACGCCTTTGGGCTTGCCCGTGGAGCCGGAGGTGTAGAGGATGAACAGCGGGTCCTCGGCACCCATCGGCGCGCACGGAACGTCCGTCGGAACATCGGCGGAGAGGTCGTGATACCAGTGGTCGCGGCCCGCGGTCATGGCGACCTTGCCGCCGGTATGCCGGAGCACCAGCACCGCCTTGACCGGCGCCTTTTCGAGCGCGGCATCGACATTGGCCTTGAGCGGGATCACCTTGCCGCCGCGCAAGCCTTCGTCCGCGGTGACGACCCAGTCGCTCGCGCAATCCTCGATCCGGCCCGCGATAGCCTCGGGCGAGAAGCCACCGAAGATCACCGAATGCACCGCGCCGATCCGCGCGCAGGCAAGCATCGCCATCGCGCCCTCGGGGATCATCGGCATGTAGATCGTGACCCGGTCGCCTTTCCGGACGCCCATCTTCAGGAGCGTGCCGGCAAACCGGACCACCTCGCGCTGCAGTTCGGCATAGGTGATCCGCCGCACCGCGCCGGAGGGATCGTCGGGCTCGAAGATGATCGCGACATCGTCCCCGCGACCCGCCGCGAGGTGGCGATCGATCGCGTTGTGGCACAGGTTGAGCGCGCCGTCCTCGAACCATCGGATATCGACCGGATCGAAGCTCCAGTTTGCGATGGTGGTGGGGGGCGTCACCCACTCCAGCCGTTCCGCCTGCTCCGCCCAGAACCCGTCCGGATCGTCGAGACTGCGCCGATACCCCGCGACGTATTGTTCGGCGGTGTTCAGAGTGTTCTCGCGCGCCGCGGCGGGGCGGCGAACGATATCGGAATCATGCGGATGCTCGGCCATGCGCTCTCCCTCGTTCGGGAACGGGATAGGGCGATGGGCAGGGGGGTGTCCAGATGCGGGCGACGCGGAAATTCTGGCCCCTCTGCGGCGATGTTCACCCGATGATGCCATTTTGCGTCAGTTGCCAGCAAAAAGAACAAAACAAGAAAATAAAGCTTGCGGCCGGCCGGGTGAGATGGCAGTATCGAGCTGGCTCTTTGTCCGTGTCAATCGATGTTCCCAGCGCCGTGGCCGTGTCACGGCGCGCGTTCCGTGCTGCGTGTCGATCACTCGCCGACGGATTTTTTCTCGGAATCGGCAATGTGTAACCCATAATACAGTACGGGCCTTTGAAATCAGCAACTTGTGCAAAAGTACACGGGTGACAGGGTGTAACCCTGTGTCACCCTTCCGCAGGCATTCCAGACCCCGATTTGTTCTTGAGAATCAGAGATTTAGATCGGGTTGTCCAGACAAGCGGGCATTACCCGGTGTCACCCGGGTTGTCACCCTCTAGTCACTCACCGCGCGGCGGGGCCTCGGTCTCGGCCCGCCCGACGCTTGTATAGGCGAAGCCTTTTGCCGCCATTTCCTCGGGCCGGTAGATGTTCCTGAGGTCCACGATCACCGGCGCCCTTGCCAGGACCTTGACCCTATTGAGGTCAAGCGCGCGGAACGCGTCCCACTCGGTGACGATGGCAACGGCATCGGCGCCTTCGATCGCCTCGTAGGCGTCCTTGCACATCGTCACCTCGGGCATCAGTGGCTTGGCCAGTTCCATGCCCTCGGGGTCGTAGGCGTGAACCTCCACGCCCGCGTCGGTCAGCGTCTGCGCCACCGCGATGGCGGGGGAATCGCGCATATCGTCGGTATTGGGCTTGAAGGTCAGGCCGAGCAGCGCGACCTTCTTGCCGCGCGCCCGCTCCGCCCCGCCGAGCGCATCGAGCACTTTGCGCCCCATCGCCCGTTTGCGGCTCTCGTTGACCTTGACCACCGCCTCCACGATCCGGGTCGGGCTGTCATAGTCCTCGGCCGTCTTGAGCAGGGCGAGCGTATCCTTGGGAAAGCAGCTTCCGCCATAGCCCGGGCCGGCATGCAGGAACTTGGTGCCGATGCGGCCATCCATGCCGATCCCGCGGCTGACGTCCTGAACGTTCGCGCCCACCTTTTCGCACAGGTCCGCCATCTCGTTGATGAAGGTGATCTTGGTCGCAAGAAAGGCGTTGGCGGCGTATTTGATGAGCTCGCTCGAGCGGCGGTTGACGAACAGCATCGGCGCTTCGTTGAGGAACAGCGGGCGATAGACTTCGCGCATCACCTCGCGGCCGAACTCGTCCTCCGCACCGATCACGATGCGATCGGGGCGCTTGAAATCGCCGATAGCGGCACCTTCGCGCAGGAATTCCGGGTTGGAGACCACCGCGAATTTATGGGCCGGTTTGCACTCTGCGATGATGCGCTCGACCTCGTCGCCGGTGCCGACGGGCACGGTCGATTTGGTCACGACCACGGCGTCGTTCGAAAGGTTCTCGCCGATTTCCTTCGCGACCGCATAGACGAAGGAGAGGTCGGCATGGCCGTCGCCGCGGCGGCTGGGGGTGCCGACCGCGATGAACACCGCGTCGGCGCCCTCGATCCCCTCGGCTAGCGAGGTGGTGAAGGTAAGCCGGCCGGCCCTGACGTTGCCCTCTACCAGTTCGGCGAGACCCGGCTCGTAGATCGGCATGATCCCGCCGTGGAGACGGTCGATCTTGGACTGGTCCTTGTCGATGCAAACCACGTCATGGCCGAAATCGGCGAAGCACGCGCCCGACACCAGGCCGACATAGCCCGAACCCACCATCGCGATTTTCATGCTCTATTTCCCGCTGTGCTCGACAGCGATCGTACCGCCGCGTTCGATCGCCTGAATGATGCGCCGTCCGGTGCCCTCAAGCACCAGCGCCGTCAACCGCCCGCTGCGAAAGGCGCCGGTGTCGATGCCGATGCGGTGACCCGTATCCTCGACCTCGTCGAAGATCGTGTGGCCATGCACCACGACGTGGCTGAAGGCGCCGTCGTGCTGGAGGAAGCGGTTGCGGATCCACAGGAGGTCGCTACGGCGCTGCTCCTCCAGCGAACGGGCCGGATCGATCCCGGCGTGGACTAACAGGTAGTCGCCCGCTGCAATGTAGTCCTCGGCTGAGAGCAGGTAGGCGCGATCCTCGTTCGGCACGATACGGGCCATCTCTTCCTGCAATTCCGTGAGGTCGAGCGCATTATAGCGTTCGCGGTCGAGACCATAGCTCAACACCGTCTCGCGTCCGCCGTGTCGCAGGAAATGGCGCAGCATTTCCGCATCGGTAAAGCTTTCGAGGAACATTTCCTCATGATTGGCGGCAAGCAGCCGGACCTTTCGCCGCGCGGACCAGTGGCGTGCGGCGCTGATGACGCCCGCACTTTCCGGCCCGCGATCGACGAGATCGCCCAGCAGGACCACGGTGGTTTCGGCAGGGCGCGCCGCTGCATCGTCTTCGTCAATCGCCTGCACTAGCGCTGTGAACAGGTCGCACCGTCCGTGCACGTCGCCCACAACATACCAGCGCGTCCCCTCGGGCACCGCGGCGGTGGGGATTTCGGGTTCGGCCGAACCGAACAGGCGGGCGAGAGAGCGGATCATCGGCGGGCTTGCTTGCAATTCGTGAAACCGCACAAGGGTTTCGGCGCGGGCAGATAGGGCAGCGCGCCTTGGCATTCAATCCATGAAGCGGCACTGAACGCCTTCGCAGTTGCACAATAGCAACGCTGCACCTGCGAAATCGCCTCGATTGCGATTTTTTCTTGCGAAAAGCCGCCGATGGCTGAAACATCGCTCCGCTTCTGTGCGAGGATTCAACAAACGGACCCGGCAAGGCACGCAGGTGGGACGACAGCGACAACCATCAGGAGCTTGTCATGCCGACGTCCTTTCGTGGCCCCAAGGCCGCTTTCCCAGTTTCCCTGCTCGCGGCGGCGAGCGCCCTTTCCCTTTCGCCGGCCCATGCGCAGGATGGTGACGCTGACGCATCATCCTCGTCAGTGACCGTGACCGGGAATGTCGCGCTCGTGACCGATTATCGCTTCCGCGGCGTGTCGCTTTCGGGCGGGGATCCCGCCATCCAGGGCGGCATCACCGCGACCCACGACAGCGGCTTCTACGTCGGCACCTGGGCGTCCTCGATCGACGATGGCGGCAGCGATTTCTACGGCGACATGGAACTCGACCTGTTCGGCGGCTGGAGCGGCAGCGTGGCCGAAGGTGTCGGCGTCGATGTTGGCCTGCTGTATTACGCCTATCCGACCAATGCGTCGGGCAATAATGCCGCGTTCTTCGAGCCCTATGCCAACCTTACCGGCACCATCGGCCCCGTTTCGGCCAAGGTCGGCGTCAACTATGCGTGGAGCCAGGATGCGCTGTTGAACGAAGACAACATCTACCTGCACACCGAACTCAGCGTCGGCATCCCGAACACGCCGATCACGCTCAATGGCCACCTCGGCTACAACAGCGGCGCGCTCTCGGCGGATTACGTGACCGGGGGGAGCACCGACAAGACGAGCTGGGACTGGTCGGTCGGCGCCAGCGCCACGGTGCTCGGCAATGTCTCGCTGGGGGTGAGCTACATCGGCGTCGAGGCACCGGCCCTCAAGGCCGCGGGGCTCGACGACGGTTTCACCGACGACACCGTCGTCGGGTCGATCACCGTCTCGTTCTAGAATTTTGCCAGGGTCCGGGGGGACTACGGGGTCCGGGCCGCAGCGGCACGGGCCCCGTTTGCGCTTGCATCGCTGCGCGCCGCGCCTAGTCAGGCCGCATGACCCGCTATCTCCACACCATGATCCGTGTCGCCGATCCTGATGCGACGATCGCCTTCTTCGCGCTGATCGGTCTCAAGGAGGTGCGTCGTTTCGACAACGAACAGGGGCGCTTCACGCTGATCTTCCTCGCGCCGCCGGGGCAGGAGGGGGTCGCCGAGGTCGAGCTTACCTACAACTGGCCTCCGGCGGACGGCAGCGCGCCGGAGAGCTATACCGGCGGGCGCAACTTCGGCCACCTCGCTTACCGCGTGGACGACATCTACGAAACCTGCGCCCGGCTTCAGGCCGCGGGCCACACCATCCACCGGCCGCCGCGGGACGGGCACATGGCTTTCGTCAAATCGCCCGACGGCATTTCCGTCGAGCTGCTGCAGGAAGGCCACCTTCCTCCGCAGGAGCCCTGGGCCAGTATGCCCAATACGGGGAGCTGGTGATCAGTCCTCGTCGAGGGTTTCGCCGCGCGGGTTCTGCGCGGTCAGGCTCAGGATGAGATAACCCGCCACCGCCGAGATCAGCGACCCGCCGAGGATGCCGATCTTGGCCTCGTCGCGGAGCAGGACGGCGGTCTCCCTCGCACCCGGGAAAGCGAGCTCGCCGATGAAGAGCGACATGGTGAAGCCGATTCCGCACAG
The DNA here is from genome assembly GCA_021794525.1 of Pseudomonadota bacterium. Taxonomy (GTDB): domain Bacteria; phylum Pseudomonadota; class Alphaproteobacteria; order Sphingomonadales; family Sphingomonadaceae; genus Qipengyuania. The sequence continues at coordinate 22,638 of JAJYQP010000020.1, forward strand.
CAGGCTGACCCCCCAGACCTGTGGCCAGCTCGCATGGATCGGTCGCTTGGCGAGGCCCACCAACTGTGCCGCGTAGACGGTCGCGAATATCCCGACCTGCTTGCCGATCACCAGGCCCGCTGCCACCGCCACGGGCAGCGGCGCAAGGATCTGCTCCATGCCGAGGCCAGTCAGTGCCACGCCCGCGTTCGCAAAGCCGAACACTGGCACGACAAGATAGGCGTTCCACGGCGCGAGAGTGTGCTCGAACCGCTCGAGCATGGTGTCGTTGTCGACGCCGCGCATCGGGATGGTAAGCGCCGCTAGCACGCCCGCGATGGTCGCGTGGATGCCGGAGTGGAGCACGCAGTACCACAGCACCAACGCCAGCAGCAGGTAGGGCAATGGGCGCGAGACGCCCGCGCGGTTCATCAGCGCCATAACGGCGAGGACCGCGGCAGCGGCGCCCAGCCAGGCGAGCTTGAGCCCCGCGGTGTAGAACACCGCGATGATCAGCACGGCGCCGATATCGTCGACGATGGCCACGGTCAGCAGGAACAGGCGCAGCGAGGCCGGCACGCGCTTGCCAAGTAGGCCGACCACGCCCACCGCGAAGGCGATGTCGGTCGCCGCCGGGATCGCCCAGCCGCGCGCGAGTCCGGGCTCGCCCCCGGCGATCGCCATGTAGACGAGCGCCGGCACCGCCATCCCTCCGATCGCGGCCATTATGGGCAGGCGCCGCTGCTCGGCGGTGGAGAGCTGGCCCTCCAGCACCTCGCGCTTCACCTCCAGACCCACGACGAAGAAGAAGATCGCCATCAGCCCGTCGTTGACCCACAGCTGGAGCGTGTCGAGCTTGGGGATCGGGGTCCGGGCGAGCGTGTCATGGAACAGCGCGTGATAGGCCTCCGCAAATACCGTATTGGCGGCGGCAATGGCAGCGGCGGCCACTAGGATAAGCAAGATGCCCGCCTTGGCGTCGCTCACGAACAAAGCTCTGACAGGTGCGGTCAGCACGTCGAGCAGGGTCGGGCCGGGGGGTGCTGTATCATTCATGGACAACCGCCTAGTGCAGCGCCAACTCCGATTGCAAGGGCGGGAGTTTTTGATAGTGGTCACCCGAGCTTTTGGGGGGTCAAGGCTTTGGGGTCGTCAGTTCTGGATGCGAGCATCGCGCTCGCCACGGTGCAGCACGAGCTTTTGCTGTTCGCTGCTACATTCTTTCTGGTCGGAGCGCTGGACGAGGTAGCTGTCGACATCGCCTATCTTTGGCTGCGCATCCGTGGGCACGCCAAACCCACCACGTCACCCCTCGCGAGATACAGGGTGTACAGCTCTCGGGGCGCATCGCTGTGCTCATTCCGACATGGCACGAGCAGTCTGTCATCGCCGACACGGTTCGGCACATGCTGAAGGCCTGGCCACACCCGGCGATGCGGCTCTACGTGGGTTGCTACGCAAACGACCCTGAAACGCTCGTTGCTGCACGGACGGCCTGTGAAGGGGACGCTCGCGCCAGCGTGGTGGTGCACCGGCACCACGGACCGACCTGCAAGGCCGATTGCCTGAACCACCTGTATCGAGCGGTTGTTGCTGACGAGAATGAAGCGGGTGAGCGATACCGTATCGTCATATTGCATGATGCGGAGGACATGGTGGATCCCGCAGCGCTTGTACTGCTGGATAAAGCGATGGTCAGCGCCGATTTCGTGCAGCTGCCGGTGGTACCGTTGCCACAAAGACGATCACCATTGATTGCGGGCCATTATTGCGATGAATTCGCCGAATCCCATGCAAAATCGATGGTTGTGCGAAGCGCGCTGGGGCATGGCATTCCCGGTGCCGGGGTAGGTACCGCCATCGGCAGAGATTACCTGGACAAACTGGACGAGCTGCGCCGTGGCCACGGCCCCTTTGTCACGGGATCGCTCACGGAAGATTATTTGCTCGGGCTGCAGCTGGCGCGCTTGGGCGCCCGCGGCATTTTTGTGCGCGCCAGAACCGCTGACGGCGAGCTTATAGCGACGCGAGCATATTTTCCGATAACGATGCGGGCGGCAATTCGCCAGAAGTCGAGGTGGATTCACGGTATTGCTTTCCAGGGATGGGACCGGCTCGGTTGGCGGGGATCTCCCGTCGCCGTCTGGATGCAATTGCGCGACCGACGGGGGCCGATGGCGGCCCTGCTGCTGGCGTTGGGCTACTTGCTTGTTGCGCTCTACGGTTTTCAGCTGGTGCTGGGATGGTTCGGATTGCTCTATATCCCGCCATTGTCGGACGAGCTGTCGCTGCTCCTGGCTGCGAACGTGATCGCCCTGGGTTGGCGCCTTGCTGCCCGAGCGCTATTCACGGCGCGGGAACACGGAATTGCCCAAGGGTTGCTGGCAATCCCGCGCGTAGTCGTCTCGAATACCATCGCCATCGTCGCGGCCAGACGGGCAGCCTTCAGCTACGCGCGCTCGGTGTTCGGGCGCGAGGCCGCATGGGAAAAAACGGATCACGCCGGCCATCCCGCCACAAGCGCGGACAGGTCGTGGAGCAAAGCCGGATGGTAAGCGGCGGTCGTTCGCATTCAGGGCAGCCACTCTTGGCGGTCGTGCTGCTGATCGTGTGCTGGATCGGGATGCGGATGCTGATCGGCGGCTCCGCTGCCCCATTGTCGTCACCGCTGCCCGGCGTGGATCCAGAAATCGCGAAGCCGGAGCGTTCTACAGTTATTTTGCCTTATCAAGTCACGGGAATTCAATTGAAGCGGCCAGCGATTTCCGATGATCTCCGCGATCCGTCTCCGGTTCTGACACGGTCTGATTGGAAGGCTGATCCCGCAAGAGTTGTTCCGCAGTATCAGCGTCATATTTCGACCGTTCCACAAAGCACTACATCAGTTGCGCCTGCATCGCTCGCCCCATCGGCGAGCGATGCCATTTCCCTATCACACGCCGCTCAAGGCGGGTCGAGCAAGAGCCCTGGCGGACACGATCCTGTCACGCCGTCGTCAGAGCATCGCTGGAGCGGCGATGCATGGATTTTCGCCCGCGACGGCGGCAGCCGCCTCGCCGCATCGTCACTGCCGGCTCCGGTCTATGGTGGCAGCCAGGTCGGCGTCGTTGTCCGCTACCGGCTCGCACCGCACTCTGCCGCGCAGCCCGTGGCCTATGGTCGCGCCGTGAGCGCACTCGGGCGCAGGCGGGAGAGCGATCTTGCGGCAGGACTGTCCGTTCGCCCCGTTCCCCGGATCCCGGTCATCGCCGCTGGCGAGCTGCGCCTGAGCCAGCGCGCGGGCCGCACCGAATTGCGCCCCGCCGCCTTCCTCGCCGCTGGTTTCGACGAGGTGCGGCTGCCTGCCGGTCTGCGCGCGCGGGGTTATGCCCAGGCGGGCTACGTGGGCGGACGCGATGCCACCGGCTTTGCCGATGGCAGCCTGGTGGCGGAGCGGCCGCTGGCAAACGTGGATCACCTTCGGCTCGATGCCGGTGCAGGTGCCTGGGCCGGGCTCCAGCGAGGGGCAGGACGGCTCGACATCGGCCCGAGCGCGTCCCTTCGCATCCGGCTAGGAGAGACGAGCGCGCGCCTCGCCGTCGACTGCCGGGTTCGCGTCGCGGGCAATGCCGAACCGGCGAGGAGTGCGGCTCTGACCGTGTCGACCGGATTTTAGAGGCGAAAACCGGCCTGCGCGCCTTTCCAGCGAAACCGGCCTGCGATACGGCCTGCGCATGGACGTCTACCTCCCGATCGCGAACCTTGCCGTCAACGGCCTGGTCATCGTGGGGCTGGGCCTGCTGACCGGCATTTTGTCGGGTCTGTTCGGCGTCGGCGGGGGGTTCCTGACGACGCCGCTGCTGATCTTCTACGGCGTTCCCCCGACGGTCGCCGCTGCCTCTGCCTCGACGCAGGTGACCGGGGCCAGCGTCTCTGGCCTGCTCGCCCATTCGAAGCGCGGCGGGGTCGATTACAAGATGGGCGGGATCATGGTGGCGGGCGGCGGCATCGGCGCCATCGTCGGCGCGCTGCTGTTCCGGTTCTTCCGCTCGGTCGGACAGATCGACGTGGTCATCAATGCGCTCTACGTCGTTCTGCTGGGCTCCATCGGTTCCCTGATGGCGCGCGAGGCGTGGCAGTCGATCAAAGGCACGGGCGGCGCGGTCCAGCCGCGCCGCCGCCGCCACCACCCGATCGTCGCCGCCCTGCCGCTGCGCTGGCGGTTCTATGGCTCGGGTCTCTACATCTCGCCGCTCGCGCCGCTCATCCTCGGCGTGGTGACGGGCATCCTCACCATGCTGATGGGTGTCGGCGGCGGCTTCATCCTCGTGCCCGCCATGCTCTACGTCCTCGGCATGAGCGCCAGCGTGGTCGTCGGGACGAGCCTGTTCAACATCGTCTTCGTGACCATCCTCACAACGCTGATGCATGCGCTGACTACTCACGCGGTTGACATGGTGCTGGTGCTGTTCCTGCTGATCGGCAGCGTCACCGGCGCGCAGATGGGCACGCAGTTCGCCGGCAAGGCCCGGCCCGAGGTCCTGCGGCTGGCGCTGGCGACCATCGTGCTGCTGATTGCCTTCAGGATGCTGTTCGGTCTCGGTGTGCGGCCCGACGAGATTTTCACGGTAAGCCCGCTGTGACGCGTGCGCTGCTTCTCCTCGTCTTCGCGCTGCTGACGACGGCGCAGCGCGATCCGGTGCTGGTGCCCGAGGTCAGCCAGCACGAGATCGAGGTTCGCCAGGGCTTCACCGGAACCGAGCTGCTGCTGTTCGGCGCCATCCTCGATCCCGCAGGCCGCGCGGCGGCGCAGGATTATGACGTGGTGGTGGTCCTTCAGGGGCCCTCCCAACCGATCCGCCTGCGCGAAAAGGCGCGCTTCGGCGGGATCTGGGTCAATGCCGCCAGCACGGACTATCGCTCCGCCCCTTCGTTCTTCGCGGTTGCCAGCACCAGGCCCATCGACCGCATCGTCGATGACCGGACCGCGGCGATCTATGAATTCGGCACTCGCTACATCCAGCTCAGCCCGAGCGGGGTGATCGACCCGGACGAGCAGGCGCGCTTCTCCGCAGGCCTGGTCGACCTGCGCACCCGCCAGGGCCTCTACCAGGAGGATATCGGCGGCGTCAGCGTGAACGAGCGGGTGCTCTACCAGGCGCGCATCAAGCTGCCGTCGAACGTCATCACCGGCACCTACACCGCCGAAACCTTTGCCGTGCGCCAGGGCCGCGTCATCGCGTCCGCCATGTCGCAGGTGGAGGTGAAGAAGGTGGGGTTCGAGCGCTTCATCGCCAATGCCGCGCAGGACTGGTCGCTGCTTTACGGCATCGTCGCCGTCGCCCTTTCGGTGGGGATGGGCTGGGCGTCCTCGCGCTTCTACTCGATGATCTGACGGGCGCATTGTCGCGCATCGCGGCACGGTTGACCCGATCTTAACCCCCTTGGCGCTAGGGGGAGGGCAGAAACCGGCCTCATTATCCAGGACCTGCGCCCTCCCATGCCCGACGCCAGCCACTCCTCGTTCCGCACTTTCGACCCGGCGCGGGAGGAGGGGGCAGTGCCCCCGCAGCGCAGCGCCCTGCGCGACCGTTTGCGCCAGGGTGGCGGTGCTGCCGGAGCTGCTGCGCCTGCCGTCACCGACGAGACGCCTGCCGCGCCGTTCCGCTCCTACGATCCCGCGACGATGGGTCCGGCAGCGACGCAGGCTGCGCCGCCGGAGGACGGCCTGCGCCCGCTCAGCCAGACCGAGCTGACCGAACGTGCGCCGCCGCGCCCCGAAGCGCCGAAGCCCGCACCCGCGCCCGCGAACAGGACGCAGCCTGAGCCCGAGCCGGTCAGCGAGAATGCGCTCCATCCGATCGGCGTGGTGCTGGAAATCGCCGGGTCCGGTTCGCAGATCGCGATCGATCTCGAGCGCCTCAACCAGTGCATGGAAGACGCCGATCCCTCCGTCGCCCTCGCCGGGCAGGTGGGAAGCCAGATCAAGATCCGCGTCGGCCAGACCTGGCTGCTCGCCAGCGTCCGCAACCAGAAGCAGGGCCGCACCGGCAATTCGGTCATCGCCAATATCGACTTTCTGGGCGAGGGGCAGGAGGAGAAGCTGACCGGCAAGCTGCACGGCTTCAAGCGCGGTGTCACCCGCTACCCCGTGCCGGGTGCGCTGGTGTTCCCTGCGACCACGCCCGACCTCAAGCAGGTCTATGCCAGCGACGGGCGCGATGCGATCACCATCGGCCGCGTCTATCCGACAAAGGACATCCGCGCCGGGCTCTACGTCGATGCGATGCTCGGCAAGCATTTCGCGCTGCTCGGCTCGACCGGCACCGGCAAGTCCACCAGCGCCGCGCTGATCCTGCACCGCATCTGCGAGGCCGCGCCGGAAGGTCACATCGTGATGATCGACCCGCACGGCGAATATTCCGCGGCCTTCCGTAATACCGGCGTGATCCTCGACGTCTCGAACCTGCAGATGCCTTACTGGCTGATGAACTTCGAGGAACATTGCGAGGTGTTGCTGACCGCGACCGGGGCGGACCGCAACATCGATGCCGACATCCTCGCCAAGTGCCTCCTCGCCTCGCGCGCCAAGAGCCGGCTGGCGAGCACCATGGGCAAGATCACCGTCGACAGCCCGATCCCCTATTTGCTGTCCGATCTCACCAACGAGATCCAGACGCAGATGGGCAAGCTCGACAAGTCGACCAACACCGCGCCCTATATGCGGATCAAGAACAAGCTCGACGAGATCAAGGCCGACCCACGCTACCAGTTCATGTTCTCGGGCATGCTCGTGGGCGACACCATGGCGGAATTCCTCTGCAAGATATTCCGTATGCCCGCCGATGGTCGGCCGATCTCGATCATCGACGTCTCGGGCGTTCCTTCCGACATCACCGCCACCGTGGTCGCCGTGCTCAGCCGACTGGTGTTCGACTTCGCGATCTGGGGCCGCGAGGAGAAGACGCGGCCCGTCCTGCTGGTGTGCGAGGAAGCGCACCGCTATGTCCCGTCCGAGAAGAACGCCGACGGCAATTCGGTCGGCAAGATTCTCTCTCGCATTGCCAAGGAAGGCCGCAAATACGGCATCAGCCTCGGCCTCATCACCCAGCGCCCCTCCGACCTTGCCGAAGGTGTGCTGTCGCAGTGCGGCACCATCATCTCGATGCGCCTCAACAACGACCGCGACCAGGCCTTCGTGAAGGCGGCCATGCCCGAAGGCGCGCGCGGCTTCCTCGACAGCATCCCGGCACTCCGCAACCGCGAATGCATCATCTGCGGCGAGGGCGTGGCGATCCCGATCCGCGTCAGCTTCGACAACCTCGACGAGAGCCGTCGGCCGGCCTCCGAAGACCCGAGCTTCGTGGAGCTGTGGAGCCAGAGCGGCGGCGAGGAGGACGCGGTCGAACGCATCGTGCAAAGGTGGCGCTCGCAGGGCTGATTTCCGCCAGGGCGGGCTGCGAACGGGGCCCGCTGCGCTTCCGGTGCTCACGACCAGAAGGTCGCTGCGCGCCGGTTCTCACGGACCACCATTCTCGCTCCACCCTGGCGAAAATCCGTCCCTGCGAACAGGTGGCGGGTAATCCAATCGACGCCGCAGGCGTCGCAAGCGCGAACGCGCGCCCGCAGCGAAGCGCCCGCAGGGCGTGTGAGCGAGGAAGCCAAGGCCGCGGACGCGGCCGCCGGCGCTTGAGGCCCAACAAACTACGTCCCCCGCGTATCTCCGAACAGATGGATGTGGAGCCGGTCTGACAGGCGGAACCCGTTCTCCAGGCAGAGCGGCACCAGCCAGCTCTCGCGCGCCCGCAGCGTGGCGCTGTCGGTGCCCTCGGGCATCAGGAAGATGCGGCTTGCCGGAATGGCGTAGCTACGCTGGAGTTCGACCACCTCGGCAACATCCCCCGGCTCCGCGATCACGAACTTGAAGCAGGCGCGCGGGTCGGCGGCATAGGCGGCGAGCCGCTCGGGCAGCAGGGCCAGCTCGTGCGGATTGCCCGAATGCGCGAGCTTCGGGCTGACATTGTACTGGTCGATGCGGATGTCGAGCCGGGGTGGGGCCTTGGTTGTCCCGTTGGTCTCGATCTCCACCGTCATGTCGTCGAGCAGTTCGAGCAGGTCCGCGAGAGCGCCCGCCTGCAGGATCGGCTCTCCCCCCGTCACCACCAGCCGCCTCTGCCCCAGCGCGCGGATGCGCGCCGCCACCTCGGCCACCTCCAGCGTGACCTGATTGGCCGCGCGGTCGAAGGTCGCGCCGTCGCGGTGCGGGCGCTCGTCGCCGTCGAAATGCCAGGTATACGGCGTGTCGCACCAGCGGCAGGCGAGGTTGCAGCGGCTGAGCCGCACGAAGGCGACCGGCGTGCCCGCGCTCGGCCCTTCGCCCTGCACCGAGGCGAAGATTTCTGGCTGTGCCAGAGCTTCGCTTCCAGGCTCGCCCGGCGCTTGCGTAGCGAGGACTAGCGGCATGCCGCTACGGCAACCTTGAAAGTCGACACGAAGTCTACACCAAAATCAGTTGTCCCAGGCCATTGTCGCGGGCCGCGGGACGGGTATCCGGTCGAAGTACGGGCGGGCGTGAGCGACATAGTTCGGGTTAAATGATCACCAAACAACCTATTTGGCACAAATCGACCTAATAAGCAACCGCTAACTGTCATCCCAGCCGCGCCAGCGCCGCCTCCAGCCGCGCGACCTCGGCGGCGTGGTGCGCGTGGTCGGCGCGGGCCTTTTCGACCGCTTCGGGCTTGGCCTTCTCGACGAAGGCGGCGTTGGAGAGGCGGCCCTCAAGCGCTTTTGCCTCCTTGGCCGAGGCATCGCGCGCCTTGGCGAGGCGGGCCTTTTCGGCTTCGACGTCAATCACGCCTTCGAGTGGGATCACGAACACGTCTTCGCCCACGGTCACCTGCATGGCGGCGCCTGCGGGGGCCTCTCCGCTCGTGATGGGGGTCAGCCGCGCGAGCCGTTCGATCGCAGCCCGGTTCGCCCCGATTACCACGCTGCCGAGCGTGCTCGGTGCGGCGAGGAAAGCGGGCAGTTTCGCGCCCGGCGCGATGCCGAGCTCGTTCTTCGCCACGCGGACATTGCTCGTTAGCGCGATCAGCCAGTCGACCTCGGCCTTGGCAGCCGCATCAACGCTCGCCTCCGGCCGGGGCCACTGCGCGAGTATGAGGTCATACGGGCGAGCGCCCTGCGCGTGCCACAGCTCCTCGGTCACGAAGGGCATGAAGGGGTGCAGCATGACGAGGATCTGGTCGAGCACCCAGCCGGCGACGGCCTTCGTCTCCTCGTCGATCGAGCCCTTGATGAGTTCGAGATACCAGTCGCAGAAGCGGTCCCAGGTGAAGCGGTAGATTGCGCTGGCGGCGGCGTCGAAGCGTAGCTCGGCCATCGCCTTGTCAATCGTTTCGAGCGTTTCGACGACCTCGCCCACGATCCATCTGTTGATTGCCGCGTTGGGCACAAACCCGGGGCCAGTGTGATCGCCGACGCCGCCAGAAATTCCATTACTCTGGCAGAACCGGGTCGCGTTCCAGAGCTTGGTGGCGAAGTTGCGGTAACCCTCGACCCGCTTCTCGTCCATCTTCACGTCGCGGCCCTGGCTCTCCATCGCGCACATGAAGAAGCGCAGCGCATCGGCGCCGTACCGGTCGATGAGGCCGAGCGGGTCGACGACATTGCCCTTGGACTTGGACATTTTCTGCCCGTCCGCCGCGCGCACAAGGCCGTGGAGGTAGAGCCGCTTCCACGGGTTCCGACCCGTCATCGCCTGCCCCATCATCATCATCCGCGCATCCCAGAAGAACAGGATGTCGAAGCCGGAAATGAGGAGGTCGTTGGGGTAGTGGCGGGCGAGGAGAGAGTAATCCTCCCCAACTTGTTGGGGAGGGGGACCATCCGCAGGATGGTGGAGGGGTATTCTCGCGCCTGCGTATTCGACGATTTGCGTAACTACCGCATCGAGATCGTGAAACACGTCCCGGGCAGGAATGCGCAGGGTCTCCACACCCCATTCCTCCAGCGCGGCGTCGCGCGCTGCGTCTCGCTCCGGCCGATCGCCGCGATCATGCGCTTCGCCATCGATTTCGATAGCGAGTGCTGCCGCCGGGCAAAAAAAGTCCAGAACGTAGTCGCCCGCAGGATGCTGGCGGCGGAACTTCAGACCTCCCGGACGGTCGCGCAGGGCATTCCACAACGCAGTTTCGGATGGCGGCATGGTGCGGCGCATGGCCTTGGCGCGGGTGACGGCGGCGTTGGTTTTGGGGGGGAGCCTGTAGGAGACCCCTCCACCACCCTGCGGGTGGTCCCCCTCCCCATCTGGCGATGGGGAGGATTGTTGCGGCCAGCCGAGCGTGGCGAAGGGCCACAGCGCGCTGGAAAACCAGGTGTCGAGGACGTCCTCGTCGCGTATCAACACTGCTTCGTCATCCCCGCGCAGGCGGGGATCCATTTCCGGCGTCGGCGCCGGATTCCCGCCTGCGCGGGAATGACGATAAAGGGCGTAAGCTTCCTCCTCGGTCTCGGCGACGAAAATTTGTCCATCGGGACCGAACCACGCCGGGATCCGGTGCCCCCACCAAAGCTGGCGGCTCACGCACCACGGCTGGATGTTTTCCATCCAGTTGAAGAAGGTCTTCTCCCAGCTCTTGGGCACGATCTCGACCGCGCCCGAGCGCACCGCCTCGATGGGCTTCGCAGCGAGCTTTTCCGCATCGACATACCACTGGTCGGTCAGCATCGGTTCGATCACCACGCCGCCGCGGTCGCCGAAGGGCTGCATGATCGGCTTGTCCTCGACCATGAGCATCAGCCCCTCGGCGTCGATGTCGGCGACAACGCGCTTTCTCGCTTCGTAGCGGTCGAGCCCGCGATACTCGTCGGGGACGAGATTGAGCGCATCAACAGCATTGGCGTCGACCGAAACCTCGCCGCGCGCGATCCGCATCGCCTGCGCGCTCGCCTCGGCATAGGGCGCCCCGTCGGCCCGCATCGCCGCGACCTCGTCCATCAGCCGGTACATCGGGATGTTGTTGCGCTGCGCGACGCCGTAGTCGTTCTCGTCATGCGCGCCGGTGATCTTCACCGCGCCGCTGCCGAACTCGGGATCGGGATAGTCGTCGGTGATGATCGGGATCAGGCGGCGGTGGTCCTTCGGCCCGACCGGGATCTCGCAGAACTTGCCGACGATGGGCGCGTACCGCTGGTCGGAGGGATGCACCGCCACCGCGCCGTCGCCGAGCATGGTTTCGGGCCGTGTGGTGGCGATCGCGATGTAGTCGCGCTCCTCCTCGAGGGTGACGTTGCCCTCGCCGTCGCGCTCGACGTAGGTATAGGTCTCGCCGCCCGCGAGCGGGTATTTGAAGTGCCACATATGGCCCGGCACCTCGCGGTTCTCGACCTCGAGGTCGCTGATCGCGGTCTTGAGCGCCGGGTCCCAGTTCACCAGCCGCTTGGCGCGGTAGATGAGGCCGCGGTTGTAGAGATCGACGAAGACCTTGGTGACCGCAGCACTGAAATGCGGGTCCATGGTGAACTGCTCTCTGGACCAGTCCATCGAGCAGCCGAGGCGGCGGAGCTGGCGGGTGATCGTGCCACCGCTCTCATGCTTCCACTCCCACACCTTGGCGATAAAATCCTCGCGCGAATAATTGGTGCGCCTGTCCTGCCGCTCCGCCATCTGGCGCTCGACCACCATCTGCGTCGCGATGCCTGCATGGTCGGTGCCAACCACCCACAGCGCGTCCTTCCCGCGCAGCCGCTCGTAGCGGACGACCACGTCCTGCAGCGTGTTGTCGAGCGCGTGCCCGATGTGCAGGCTGCCGGTCACGTTCGGCGGCGGATTGACGATGGTGAAGGGCTGGGCGTCGGGGCGCTCGGGCCGGAACGCGCCTGTCTCCTCCCAATGCGCATACCATTTCGCCTCGATCGCGGCTGGGTCGAAAGTCTTCGCAAGTTCGTTCGTCGGCGTGTCGGTCAGGGTGTCAGTCATCGGGGCTGCCTTTGCCAGCGCCGATGCCGCAGTGCAACACGGGCGAGGGTAAGGGGTCGCAATGCCTTGTGGCGCGGAGCAAATCCACGCATAGACGCCGCGATATGGAGCGTTTCGCCGGGTTCGAGGTCCAGGACGGAGGGGGGCAGGGCGCCACGCTGGCGCTGACCGGGCCCTGGCTCGTCGCGACCGTCGGGGCGGTCGAGCGCGACCTGTTTGCGGTGTCTGAAAGCATTTCGCGCGTCGATCTGTCCGGCGTTACCGAGATCGATACCGTCGGGGCCTGGCTTGCCGCCCGCGCGGCCGAGCGGCGCGGCGCCGAGATCACCGGCGCCAGCGAACGGGCGCAGCGGCTGATGGGCGCGGTCGGCGGACTCGGCTTCGATGCCGACGTCAGCGCCC
>JAJYQP010000073.1 GCA_021794525.1 Pseudomonadota bacterium
TCGACCGGCACACCGGCTTGAGAGCCGAGCCATGCTACTTCGAGCGGATGGGCCTTCCCCGCGCTTTCGATCACCGGCGTGCCCGCGCCCATCAGCGCGGCGAAGCGGGCACCGTCGAGCGTCGCCGACATCACCAGCACCCGCAGGTCCCCGCGCAGCACCTCCTGCGCCTCCAGTGCCAGCGCCAGACCAAGATCGCCGTCGAGATGCCGCTCGTGCGCCTCGTCGAAAAGGATCGCGGAAACGCCCCCCAGCTCGGGATCGTCGAGCAGCCGGTTGACGAGGATCGCCTCGGTCACGACGAGGATGCGGGTCCCGGCGCTCTGCCGGCTGTCGAGGCGGGTGAGATAGCCCACCGTCTCGCCCGGTTTCTCGCCCAGCAGCTCCGCCATCCGCTCCGCCGCGGCCCGAGCTGCGACACGGCGCGGCGAGGTGAGAATGATCTGGCCGCTGCACCATTCCTCGCCGAGGAGCGCCGGGGCGACCGCAGTGGTCTTGCCCGCTCCTGGCGGCGCGATCAAAACCGCGGCGGTATGCTCGCGCAGTGCGGCCGCGAGTTCCGGCAGGACGGCGCCGATCGGCAGCAGGTCAGGCACCGGCGCGGCTCCCTCGGCCGAGATCAGTATCCCCGCGCCACGGCGAACAGGGCCGCCTCGGTCATCGCCGACCGGGCCTTGCCCTCCGGAAAGATCGAGATCGCGTCGATAGCGCGCTGGGCGAAGTGGCGCGCCCGGTCGCGCGTCGCGTCGACCGCGTCGTATTTGGCGATGAGCCGGATCGCCTCGGCAAGATCGGCATCGGCGGTGCGATGACCGCCGATCGCGGCCTTCCAGAAGGCGCGTTCGCCCTCGCTGCCGCGGGCGTAGGCAAGGATCACCGGCAGCGTCATCTTGCCTTCGCGGAAATCGTCGCCGCGGGTCTTGCCCATGGCTGCGGCGTCCGAATCATAGTCGATGGCATCGTCCACGAGCTGGAACGCGACGCCCAGGTTGCGCCCGTATTCGTCGAGCGCCGTTTCCTGCTCCTCGTCGCATTCGGCGACGACTGCGGCGATGCGCGTCGCGGCAGCGAACAGCGCGGCGGTCTTGGCGCGGATGATCTGGAGATAGCGTGCCTCGCTGGTCTCGATCCGGCGCTGGGCGGTGAGCTGGTCGACCTCCCCCTCGGCAATCACGGCGCTCGCGTTGGACAGGATTTTCAGCACCTTGAGGCTGCCGTCCTCAACCATCAGCTCGAAGGCGCGGCTGAACAGGAAATCGCCCACCAGTACCGTCGCCGGATTGCCGAAGATGATGTTCGCCGCCGCCTTGCCGCGCCGCAAATCGCTGCCGTCTACGACGTCATCATGGAGCAGGGTTGCGGTGTGGATGAACTCCACCGCGGCGGCGAGCTTGTGCTGACGCGTCCCGCCGTAGCCCACCAGCTCCGCCCCGGCGAGCGTCAGCATCGGCCGCAGCCGCTTCCCCCCGCCCGAGATAAGATGCCCAGCCAGCGCCGGAATCAACGGGATCTCGCTCTGCATCCGGTCGAGGATCACAGCGTTGACCGCGTTCATCCCCTGAGCAGTAATCGCGAGCATGGGCTCGAGCGAGGCCGGGGTCTCCGGCGAGCGCGGGAAGGGCAGGACGTCGGCGGGCATGGTGGCGAATGCCTCTCGCGCAAGGGACGGCGCTTGGCAAGCGGACAAAGCTTGCTAGCGTGAGATGCGATGGACCAGCCCGCCGACCCGCCGAATTGCGACACCGCCGATGCCACCCTGGCTGCATTTCGCCGCAGCATCGACAATATCGATGCCGCGCTGATCCACATACTGGCCGAACGGTTTCGCATCACGCAAGCTGTGGGCCAGTACAAGGCACGGGCCTCGCTTCCGCCCGCCGATCCCGAGCGCGAACAACGTCAGATCGCCCGGCTACGGGCGCTCGCCGAACAAGCCGACCTCGATCCGGAATTCGGCGAGAAATTCATCCGCTTCATCATCGATGAAGTCATCCGCCATCACAAGAGCGCCCAGGGCTGAGCTTCGATATTGCAAATTTGCAGCACAATTCACGGCGTTATCCGTAAAATCCCGGGGGCGCTTGAGTTGCTTTGCGCGTTGACCTAGAGTCGGGCTTCAAATCTCCAAGGGGACACGACATGAAATTTGGTAAGGTGACGCTGGTTGCTGGTGCTGCTGCGCTCGCGACCGCTTCCGTCGCGGGCCAGGCCATTGCAGCCGATCGCGCCGCAGCGCCCGTTTCGGGTGAAAGCGAAATCGGTGGCGGCCCGATCGGCATCCTCATCGTCCTCGCGCTCGTCGGTCTTGCGATCGGCATCGCTTCGGGCGGCGACGAGCCTGCCAGCCCCTGAGCGGAACGCAGTTGTTCGATAGACAGCGGGGTCGGATTTCCGGCCCCGTTTTCGTTTGGGCGTCGTGCTTGGAGGCGGTTCTACTCGCCGCGCGGCAAGGCCAGGCGAACAAGTAAGCCACCAAGGTCCTCGCTCTCGCCAAGCGTGACATCGCCGCCATAGATCTGCGCCACGTCGCGGACGATCGCGAGGCCGAGACCAGTCCCCGGCTTGCCCGTATCCAGTCGGGCTCCGCGATCGAAGATGCGGGTCCGCTCCGCGACCGGGATTCCGACGCCGTCGTCCTCCACCCAGATTATGCATTGGTCGGTGCCGGCCTCGGCGTCGATCGTGACGAAAACGCTGCCGCCCCCGTATTTTGCCGCATTTTCGATGAGATTGCCGAGAATTTCGTCGAGGTCCTGGCGCTCGATTCCCACCGCCGCGCCGCGATTGCCCGCCACATCGATCCGCGCCTCCGGGTAGAGTCGCTCGACGGCGCGGCGCACGGCCTCGGCACTGTGACAGACGTTGGTGCGGGCATGACCGGCAGCGCGGCGGCCGACCGCGCGGGCCCGGGCGAGGTGATGTTCGACGTGCCGCTGCATGGTGCGCGCTTCGCGAATCACCGTGTCCGAAAGATCGTCTGCCCGCGCCGTCGCGGCATTCGTCACGACGGTAAGCGGCGTCTTGAGAGCATGGGCAAGATTGCCGGCGTGCGTCCTGGCCTCTGCCGCCTGCTGCTCCGAATGGGCAAGCAGTGCGTTGACCTCCTCGACCAACGGCTGGACCTCGAGGGGCAGAGGTTCGTCGATGCGGTTGGCGCCGGTCGCGCGCAGGTTCTGGATTGCCGCGCGCACCCGGCGCAGCGGGCCTAGGCCGATCCAGCTTTGCAGCACCGCCATGGCGAACAGCCCGAACCCGAGAACCGCGAAACTCCAGACCAGTATCGAGCGGATCCGGGCGATCTGGAAATCGAGTTCCTGCCGACTGGCGGCCACGACGAACCACCACTTCGTCTCGCTGCCGGGCAGGATCACCGAGCGTTCCGCCATCCGTAGCGGCTCGTTGGCGAACTGGCCGGAATCATAGATGTGGATGCGGTCGTCGGTGTGGTCGCCTTTCACCTTCAGCGACCGGTCCCACAGGCTGCGGCTGGGAAAATCGTCATGGTCGGCGCCGCTGATCTGCCAGTACAGGCCCGAGTTCGGTTCGAGGAAGCGCTGGTCGCCGAGCGGACGGTTGAAATAGACCTCGCCATCCGGCCCGATCTCGGCCGAGGCGATCATGGCGGTCAGCATGTAGTCAAGCTGGTTGTCGAAATTGTTCTCGACCAGATTGGTCAGCGTCCGGTCGAGGGCGAAGCCGCCGGCAAGCAGCAGTACGCCGATCCACAGCGCGGCGATGCCCATCATCCGGCCCGCCAGCGACCGGCGCGGCGCCGCCTTCACGACCGCATCATCGCTCCGGGCCGGCGCCTCCGCCCGATCGGGCTCAGCCGCGGGGCGCGTCGGCGGGATCGTCGAGGCTGTAGCCAAGTCCACGGATCGTCGTGATGATATCGGCACCCAGCTTCTTGCGGATGCGGGTGACGAAAACCTCGATCGTGTTCGAATCACGGTCGAAATCCTGGTCGTAGATGTGCTCGATCAGCTCGGTACGGCTGACCACCTTGCCCTTGTGGTGCATGAGGTAGCTCAGCAGCTTGTATTCCTGTGCGGTCAGCTTGACCGGCTCGCCTGCCAGCGTGACACGGCCCGAGCGGGTGTCCAGCCGCACGTCGCCCGCGGTCAGCTCGCTCGAGGTGTTGCCCGAGGCGCGGCGGATCAGCGCACGCAGCCGGGCAATCAGCTCCTCGGTCTGGAAGGGCTTGGCGAGGTAATCGTCGGCCCCGGCATCGAGGCCTGCGACCTTGTCGCTCCACGAATCTCGCGCGGTCAGTACCAGCACCGGAAAGGTTCGACCTTCCTTGCGCCACATTCCCAGCACGGTCAGCCCGTCGATCTCCGGCAGGCCGAGGTCGAGCACGACGGCATCGTAATTCTCGGTCGAGCCGAGGAAATGCCCGTCCTCGCCATCGGTCGAAAGATCGACTGCGTAACCCGTCTGCTCGAGCGTCGATTTCAGCTGTTTGCCGAGGGTGGGTTCGTCCTCGACGATCAGGATGCGCATGGGTGGTCGTCCCCCTGGATTGGTCTTGGCCCACGCTTGGGCTTTTGCGACCAACGCGTCAACGCGGCGACCGTTTCCTCACCAGCTCTTCTGGATGATGCGGCCGCTCTTGGCGTCCACGTCCACGAACAGGACCCGCCCTTCGCGGATGAACTTGAGGCGATAGGCCATTGCCGTCGAATCATAGGCAAAGCCCAGGTATTCGGCATTGCCCATCATCGGCAGGATCCGCGCCTCGATCTCGCGGGACTTGAGGATGTGCCCCGCCTGCGCCTCCTTGCGGGCCATGCCCTGGTCGCTCTTCGCCTGCTGCGCGGCAGCGGGCGACGCGGCAGCAAGCGCGGCGAGCATGGCGAGGGAAAGCGGCGGTTTCATCAGTGGCCCTATGCCTAGAAGGCATTGAACATCGGGTGAACACCGCTAGTGTTCACCGTTCAGCGTGTCATCTCGTAAGTGACGCCGACGGTGACCATCGTGCCAACGAGGCCCGGCTCCACCGGGGTTACCTTAGAGCCGGTCACCACGATGGCATCGCGCGCCATGTAGGGGACGGGCTGGCCCGGCTGGGCATTTTCGCTCACCTGCAAGAGCCGCACCCCCGTGTAGCCGGCCCATTTGGCATAGTCCTCGGCCTGCTTGCGCGCCTTTTCGAGCGCCGCCCTGCGGGCCTGCGCACGCGGCGCGGTGTCATCGTCGATCGAGAAGCTCGGCCCGCCGATGTCGGTCGCGCCCGCCGCCACCAGCGCATCGAGCACCCGACCGGTATCGGGCACCTTTCGCAGGATCACGCTGACGCGGTTCGACGCCTGGTAGCCGCGGAAGATCTGCCGCTGCTGCGCCTGATCGTAGTCGTAGCGGGCGCCCAACTCGATTCCGGTGGTCTGGATGTCGTCCGGCGAGATTCCGAGCGCCTTGATGCGCTCGACCACCCGGTCCATTGCGGCGGCATTGACGCGCATCGCTTCGACCGCGGTCTGCGCCTGAGAGGTGATCCCGGCGGTGACGGTCGCGATGTCGGGCCGCGCCTTTACGGTCTCGCTGACCGAGAGCTCGATGAGCGGACCCTGCGCCTGGAGCTGGATATCGGCGGCCAGCGCTGGGCCGGACACGGCAGCGATGGTAAGTGCGGGAAGTGCGAGCGTGCGGATCATTCGATTGGTCTCCTTGCGGATCGGCAAATGAGCCTCCAGCCCCTTACGCGCGGCTGAACCGGCTTGTTCCGCAAGGTTCGACCGGTTAGCCCGGTCATTCAAGGGGGACGAGGGATGACGTTCAGACACCTGCTGACTGGAGTGTTCGCGGTGATAACGCTGGGGGCGCCGACGCTGCCTGTGACGGCGCAAGCCGCAATGGAGCGGGTGCCCGATCGCCGGCCGGGTGAGGGCGAAGGTCCCTACCCCTCACTGCTCATCACCGGCGCGACCGTAATCGACGGTTCCGGCGCCCCGCCAATCGGGCCGACCGACATCCTCGTCGAAGGCAATCGCATCGCCGCCATCCATGTCGGTGGCGTCCCCGCCGCGGTAAAGGCGCGCGCGGCGCGCGTCATCGATGCGAGCGGGATGCACCTCATGCCCGGCTTGGTGGACGTTCACGGCCATAACGGCGACCCTGAAAAGGCGCCGAACGCCTCCTATGGCTACAAGCTGTGGCTGGCGCATGGCGTCACCACGGTACGCGGGGTCTCGTTCTATTTCGGTCCCGGTTCGCCCGACCTGTCGGATGCGCAGCGCAGTGCCGCCAACACCATCGTAGCCCCCCGCCTCGTCCCCTATGCCGTGTTCGGTGACAAGTGGGCAAAGGGTACGCCCGACACCGTCGCCGGCGCGCGCGAATGGGTGCGCTGGGCGAAAGCGCAGGGCTATTGGGGCGCGAAGTTCTTCAACGGCCAGACCCCGGCCGTGCTCGCTGCCGCGCTCGACGAGGCCAAGGCACAGCGAATGGGGACGGTGGCGCATCTCGGACAGATGGGCTCGGGCCAGATGACCGCGCGCAAGGCGGTCGAGCTGGGCCTCGGCGGCATCACCCATTTCTACGGCCATTTCGAAAGCCAGCTGAAGGACGGCACCGTCGCGTCATATCCCGCCGGCTACAACTACGCCGACGAGCAGGACCGCTTCGCCTGGGTCGCACGCCTCGCCGACCAGATCGTGGAGCCGGGCAGCGAGCGCTGGGACGAATACGTCGATTTCCTCGTCAAGAGCGGCGTGACGCTCAGCCCCACCTTCAACATCTACTCCGCCAGCCGCGACGTGATGCGAGCACGCACTCTCGAATGGCACGAGAAGTACTCGCTGCCCTCGCTGCGCCGTTTCTATGCCCCCAGCCTCGTCAACCACGGCAGCTACTACCACGACTGGACGAGCGAGGACGAAGCGGCCTGGCGGCGCTTCTACGCGCCCTGGATGCGGCTGACGCGCGAATTTGCACGGAAGGGCGGGCGCGTCACGGCGGGTAGCGACCCCGGCTACATCTACCAGACCTGGGGCTTTGCCTATATCGGCGAGCTGGAAATGCTGCGCGAGGCGGGGCTGTCGCCGCTGGAGGTCATCCGCGCCGCCACGCTCAACGGCGCCGAGGAGATCTACGCGCCCAGGGGCGAGGAGCCGCCGATGGGCCGGATCGCGGTGGGCAAGCTCGCCGACATGGTGGTCGTGCCGGGCAATCCGCTCGACAATCTGAAGCTGCTTTACGGCACCGGCCACACAAGGCTGAACCGCGCGACCAACCGGCTCGAGACGGTTGGCGGGGTGCGCTGGACGATCAAGGACGGCATCGTTTACGACGCGCCCAAGCTGCTCGAGGATGTCGCCGCGATGGTGGCCGCGCAGAAAGCTGCGGGCGCCAAATAAGCCCTCTCCCCTTGCGGGAGAGGGAGGAGCGCCGTCAGGCGCGGGGGGAGAGGGGATGGCGGCGCGAGCCGCCGCTTGCGCTGCGGTCCCCTCTCCCAACCCTCTCCCGCAAGGGGAGAGGGATTCCGCTTGAGCCTTGCCCCCGGCGGCGCCCTCGCCTACCTCGCGCGCCCCATGGCACAACCACCGATCTTGAGCTGGGAGGGTCTCGGCCTTCAGCAAGGCGGCCGCTGGCTGTTCGGCGCGCCGCCCGGAGCCGGCATCGACCTTCACGTCGGTCCGCGCGACCGGTTGGCGCTGATCGGGCGCAATGGCGCCGGCAAGACCACGCTGTTCCGCCTTATCGACAACCGGATCGAGGCCGACCGGGGTCTGCGCAAGGTCAAGCCCGGCGCGCGCATCGTGCTGCTGGAGCAGGACCCGGATTTCGGCACCCACGCCACGCTGATGGACTGGGCGCTCTCGGGCGACCATCCACCGGCGCTGCACGAGGTGGAGGCCATCGCCGGCCAGCTCGGCATCGACATGAGCCGCGAATGCCAGGGTGCGAGCGGGGGCGAGCGCCGCCGCGCCGCCATCGCCCGCGCGCTGGCGCAGGACCCCGACCTGCTGCTGATGGACGAGCCGACCAACCACCTCGACCTCGGCGCGATCGAATGGCTCGAGGACTGGCTGACCCGCTACAAGGGCGCCTTCCTCGTCATCAGCCACGACCGCACCTTCCTCAAAAGGCTGACCAATGCGACGCTGTGGCTCGACCGCGGCAATCTGCGCCGCAAGGAAGTCGGCTTCGGCGGCTACGAGGCGTGGGAGGAGGCGGTCTATGCCGAGGAAGCCCGCGCCGCCGCCATCACCAGCGCC
>JAJYQP010000107.1 GCA_021794525.1 Pseudomonadota bacterium
AACCCTGTTCGGCGACATCCGCCTGGCCGATATCTCGCTGCAGGCGCCGTTTGTCGATCTCTCCGCGGGTCTCGGCAGCCTGCTCGGCAACGGTACGCTCCTGAGTTCCAATGACATCGTTGTCGACGTCGGCAGTTCTCTCGAGGCGGCGCGGATCGCGACCGGGGGGCGGCTGGTGCGCAGCCTCTCCGGCGGCGGGCCCTATCTCCTCGACGGCGACTTCCGCGTCGGGGCCTTCGAGACCGGCGCTCTCGAGGACATCGCAGTAACGGCTGGTGGGGACGTCGCCATCGGCTTTGCCGACCCGAGGGGCCGTGCCATCGTGCTGCGCGGCTCCAATGTCGAGCTGCTGACCAACGCCGCCAACACCGCCGCCATCGACCTTCAAGGTGCGACGATCCGCTTCAACGCCCTCCAGGCGCTTGGCACGGTCACACTGGAGGCCACCGGGGGCGACATCCTCGGGGATGCGCCGGGTGCCGTGAACGCCAACATCATCGACCTCGCGGCCACTGGTGCGATCACCACCGGAGCGCTGACGGCGGAGACCGACATTGCCCTGGCGGCGGGCGGTGCCCTGACGCTGGGCCTGCTCGATGCCGGGCGCGACATCTCGCTCGATGGAGCCACTCTTGCCGCCGACACGCTCCGCGCGGGTGGACGCATCGATGCGGCGATTACCGGCGCTGCCACCATCGGCGCGCTCTCCAGCGGGGGTGACACCGCGCTGCTCGCCGCCACGCTGGACCTGGGCGATGGTGCGGTCGGCGGGCGGTTCGATGCACGGACGACCGGCGGGCGCCTCAGCTTCGACACGGTCGCCGCCGCGACTGTATTGGTGGACAGCGCCGGCGACATCGGGTTCGCCGCGCTCGACAGCGGCGGCGCTCCGACCGTTCGCGCGGGCGGGAAGGTAACGGGCGGTGTCCTCACGTCCGACGGGCTCGCGGATGTGTCGGCGGACGGCGGTGTCGTCCTCACCGGCCTCGTCGCTCCCGATGCACGGCTGCGGTCTTCGGGTGGAGTGATCGATGCGCGGGGGGTCGCGGTCGGCGGGCTTGTCGATGCGCAGGGCACTGCCGTCACGCTGGCGGCACCGGGCAGGATGCGCGCGCTGGTGCGGGCCACGGCGGGCGATGTCGCGATAACGGCGGGCGGCGACCTCGCCGTCGATGCTGCCGCGACGGGCGCGGCGGCGCTGACCAGCGCGGGCGGTAATGTCGCGGTCGGCGATGCGCAGGCCGGGGGGCGGCTGGACATTGCCGCGGCGCAGGACATCGTTATCGCTCGCACCGCGCTCGCGGGCGAGGCGCTGTTGCTCGATGCTGGCCGACTCGTGACCATCGCCGGCGCCGCTTCGGGTCAGACCATCGATCTCAGGGCCGCCGATCTCGCCATTGACACCGGCGCGACGCTGGGCGCGCCGACCACCCGGCGCATCACCCTGACTTCGCCTGCCACGATCGATCTCGGCGCGGGTGCGAGCGGCGGTTTCGCGCTGGACCAGGCCGAGTTCGACCGCATCCGCAGCGGCGGCGACCTGTTCATCGAGGCCTTGGCCGGGGCGAGCGGGGGCGTGCTCAACGTCACGGGCGGGTTGACGGTCGTTTCGGGCGTGCAGATCGGCGCCGACGGCACCTTTGGCCTGACGGCAACGAACGGCCCGCTGACGGTGCGCGGCGCGCTCGGGATCGCGAAGGCGGGGGTGGGCAACACGCTGGCGTTGACGGGCGACACGGTCGATCTCGATTATGCGACCGCGGCGCTGGCGGTGGTCGACGCCGCCGACGTACCGACCGGGCGGATCACCATCACCGGGCGCATCATCACCTCGATCAGCGACGCCGCGCGGGCGGACATCGTCGGCAAGACGGTGCCCGAAATCTCGCTCCGCCTCGGCATCGCGGACGTCAACCGCGCCACCAGCCTGTTCCGCGCCCGCAACCTGTTCCTGAACGGGATCGACGCGATTCTGATCCAGAACAGCGGCCCGGGTGCCGCTATCGACGATCGGCGCGGCATCAATGTCGGCGCGCTCACGGTCACGGGAGCGGCGGATGGCCACACGGTGGTCGTTATCAATGGCGAGGTCGCCGCGCAGTCTGGTGCCAATGCGGCCAAGGTCGTGAGCTTTACGACGCCGGTTGTCCAAGGCTCGACGGTCAACGGCTGTGTACTCGGCAATATCGACGCCTGCGGAGGCGTCCCCGTCATCGCGCCCGCTGCCATCCTGTTCGAGACCGCGGCGCTGATCGAGGACGACGAGGAAGCGGGCGAGAATTCCGAAGGCGTGGATGACGGCGATGGCGATGGCCCGGCAATCGATACCCATCTCGTCGACGATCCGGCCGGAAGGCCGATGATCGACGATCCGGTCACGGGGGCCGGCAACGAGGACCTTTGGCAGGTGCCCGAACCCGCGCCGCAAGGCCCGCAGGGGTGATGGGCGGCACCTTCCGCGCTTGACCCGCGCCGCCGGGCGTGGCCAAGCGCGGCGCCATGGCTTCCGACACCGTTCCCTTGCGCCTGTTCAACTCGCTGACCCGCCGACTGGAGGAGTTCCAGCCGATCCACGAGGGAGAGGCGCGCGTCTACACCTGCGGGCCGACGGTCTACAACTACCCGCACCTCGGCAATATGCGCGCCTATGTCTTCGCCGACGTGCTCGGCCGCACGCTGAGCTGGAAGGGCTACGCGCTCACCCATGTCATTAACATCACCGATGTCGGCCATCTGACCGACGATGCGGACGAGGGCGAGGACAAGCTGGAAAAAATGGCGGCGGCGAAGGCCCAGTCAATCTGGGACATCGCGCGCCATTACACCGAGGCGTTCTGGGCCGACGTGAAGGCGCTCAACATCCGCGCACCCGCGCAGTGGACCATCGCCACCGACTACGTGCCGCAGATGATCGAGTTTGCGAAGGCGATCGCGCCGAAGCATTGCTACGAGCTCGACAGCGGACTCTATTTCGACGTCTCGACCGTGGCCGATTACGGGCGGCTGGCGCGCGCCGTCACCGAAGACGGGGAAGGCCGGATCGACCAGGTGGCGGGCAAGCGCAACGCCGCCGACTTCGCAATCTGGCGCAAGACCCCGCCGGGCGAGACGCGGCAGATGGAATGGGACAGCCCCTGGGGCCGCGGCGCGCCGGGCTGGCATCTCGAATGCAGCGTGATGAGCGGCGAGGTACTGGGGTTTCCCTTCGACATTCACACCGGCGGCATCGACCACCGCGAGATCCATCACCCCAACGAGATCGCGCAGAACCAGGCTAAATGCTGCACCAATGGGCTGGACGTCGCGGCGAACAGCGGCGCCAACATCTGGATGCACAACAACTTCCTCGTCGAGCGGTCGGGGAAGATGAGCAAATCGTCGGGCGAATTTCTGCGCCTCCAGACCATCATCGACCGCGGGTATCATCCCCTCGCCTACCGGATGCTGTGCCTCCAGGCGCACTACCGCAGCGAGCTGGAGTTCTCATGGGAGGGGCTCCAAGCGGCACTAGTGCGGCTGAAGCGAATGGTCATGGCCCACCAAGGACTGATCGCATTTGCCGACCGTCAAACTAAAGCGCGTGTGTCTGAGTCTTTCGTCGAGAAAGTTGTGACCGATGTTGACGAAGCCACTTCAGATGATCTTGCCACGCCAAAGGCCCTTCTGCCTTTCGAGCTCCTTGTGTTGCAGGGCCTGCCCAAATTTAATGCAGAAGTCGCAGAAGATGTTCGGCAGGCTATAGCCAATACACGTTTAGAAGCCATCGAGCGTTTGGATTGGGTATTTGGACTTAATTTGTCCAGTACGACCCGCGCGGACCTCCGCATCCGCCCCAAAAGCGCCACCATCACCGAGCCCGAAATCGAAGCCGCGCTCGCCCGCCGCAAGGAAGCGCGGGCGGCGAAGGATTTCGCCACCTCCGACGCGATCCGAGACGAGCTAACCGCGCAAGGGGTCGAAGTCATGGACGGCGATCCGTTGGGGTGGGAGTGGAAGCTATCCTGACCTTCGTTCGCCTCGAGCGACGTCGAGAGGCGGGGCGCGCATGTGTCTCGACTTCGCTCGACACGAACGAGGGTGCCAGAGAAGGCTCAGCATCATGACCACCGCCGTCCTCTCCGCCCTCATCCGTCCCCTCGTCGAACCGCGTCTGCCCGACTGGGTCGAGGCGAAATGGTTCATGTCCAAGGAAGAGGCGCTCGAGCTGGCGCCCCAGGCGGAGATCGGCTGGTTCGATTTCACCCAGCCCGGCCCGATGGTGGAGGTGGTGACCGCCGCGACCAACCTCAAATGGCTGAACTCGATCTACGCCGGGCTCGATTTCCTGCCGCTCGACCTGCTGGCCCGGCGCGGCGTCACCGTCACCAACGGTGCCGGGATCAACGCGATCACCATCGCCGAATATGTCGTGATGCTGATGCTCGCCCACGCCAAGGGTTACCGCGAGGTGGTGCGCGCGCAGGACCGGCACGAATGGCTGCTCGACAGTCCGGGCAAGCGCGAATTGTGCGGGGAGCGGGTGCTGCTGCTCGGCCTCGGCGCGATCGGCTCGCTCATCAGGACGCGGCTCGAGGCCTTCGGGATGGAGGTCGTTCCGGTGCGCCGTTCCGCGCAGGGCGGTGCGCTTGGACCCGACGAATGGCGCGGCAAGCTCGGCGAGTTCGACTGGGTCATCCTCGCGGTGCCCTCGACTGCCGACACCCGTTACCTCATCGGCGAAACCGAGCTGGCTGCGATGAAGCCCAACGCCGTGCTCGTGAACATCGCGCGCGGCGACGTGGTCGACCAGGACGCGCTGGTCGCGGCACTGGACGGCAAACGCATCGAAGCCGCTCTGCTCGATGTTACCACGCCCGAGCCTCTCCCCGCCGACCATCCGCTGTGGGACGCCCCCAATGCACAGGTCACTATGCATCTCTCCGGTCGCGCGCAGACGAAGATGTTCATGCGGTCGGCCGACCGCTTCATAGACAATCTCGCGCGCTGGCACGCCGGCGAACCGGTCGAGCCGCGGCTCGATCCGGCGTTGGGATACTAGCGCGGCGTGGTGCATTCGGCTGAGAGGGCGTCTCCGAGTCGCGATTGAAGGCCTGTCGAAGGGGTAAAATCTCTCCCATGCGAGCATAGCGGATTTCGGACGCGCAACGGAGCCGGACGGTAACCTCCCGTTTCGAAAGAGCCTGCCCCAAAACGATACAGTTTTCCGTTAAACGAATCGTTTACCATTCGTTGACTCGCCCCGGGCCGTTTGACATCATTCACCCACGGGAAACTGCGGGCGCGCTGCGTCCGTACGCTGCAAGGGGGGATATCATGAAACTCAGGAATGCTGTTATCGCTGCGTCCGTGCTGGTGTCGGTTGCCGCACCCGCAATGGCCGCCCAGACGATCAAGCACGATTACTGGTACGACAAGAGCCTGCTTGGCGCGACGATCAAGGATCCGAACGATCTGCAGGTCTGCACTGCCAATTGCGCGCTCGCCCCGAACCTGACGCCGAACGGTCCGGTGGTCCTCGGCTTCGAAGGTGTGTCGCAGTACAACGCGGCGCAGTTCGGCCGTAACTTCATTCCGCCCGACACCATGGGTGCCGTGGGCGGTTCGCAGTACATGATCACGCTGAATGGCGCGATCGGCATCTACGACAAGTATACCGGCGCGCAGCAGGCTCTGATGAGCGACGTTGCGTTCTGGGCCAATGCCGGCCTGACCGGCACCAACGGCGATCCGCGCGTGATGTACAATGCCGAGGCCGGCCGCTGGATCACCATCGCCTTCGGTGCCAACACCAAGGACATCCAGATCGCGATCTCGGACACCGACAATGCGCTCGGGACCTGGAAGTCGGTCAAGTTCGAAGGCTTCCCGGGCTTCGGCTTCGGCGCGGTCGCAGACTATCCGACGCTCGCGCTCGACAGTAACGCGGTCTACATCGCCACGAACGACTTCGCGCCGCTGACGCCGGGCGGGGCGAACAACTTCCGCGGCACCACGCTCAATGTGATCCCGATCGACAGCCTGTTCGGCGGGGCGGCTCCGACCGTGGACAACATGAAGCAGTTCCGTACGCCCTATCCTGGCGTCGGCGAGGACCGCGGCTTCGCGCTCCAGGGCGTCAACAACGCCTCGAACACCGGCCAGGGCGCCATTGTCGCGGCATCGCTGTTCGATTACGATACGCTGTCCTACACGGTGAACGGGCTCACCTCGAGCTCGGCAACCGGTGCCACACTCGGTGCGGTACGCTTCGCGGGCGAAAGCGGCTTCCTCACTGCCGGCGCGGGCCGCCAGCCATCGGTTGACAACGCCAACAATCAGCGGATCATCGCCACTCTGGACGAGCGCATTTCGAGCTCGGTCTATGAATGGAACGGCAAGCTGATCGCGGTGCACACCGTGAACCCCAATGGCGATGCAGCGGGTGACTACGCCCGTGTGCGCGTGATGGTGATCGACAAGGCGACCGGCGCGCTCATCGACGAGTACGACATTGGCACCGGCGAATACGATTACTATCAGGGTTCGCTCGCAGTGAACGAGCTCGGCCGTGTCGTGGTCGGCTTCAATCGCTCGGGTCTCAATCCGGAAGACGGCAAGATCGGCTTCTACGCGCAGATGCTCTCGCTCAGCCCCGACGGCCAGATCACGGCCCATGGCGGCGAGATCCTGCTCAAGGAAAGCCTGACCGACGATTACCACAACGGGGCTCCCTTCGGTCAGAATGCCGCAGGCCGGCAGCGCTGGGGTGACTACAGCCAGGTCAGTGTCGATCCGACCGACAACAACCGGTTCTACCTGATCGGCGAGTTCGCACGTGAGTACAACCTGCCGCAGTTCGGCCATCCGGGCGGAACCGGATTCTCGCGCTGGGGCACTTGGGTTGCCGTGATCGACGCCGGTGCGGTTCCCGAACCGGGCACCTGGATGATGCTCATCCTCGGCTTCGGCATGGCCGGCGCTGCGATGCGCCGCCAGAAGAAGGTGATCACCGTCACCTACGCCTGATAGAAGAAACGCACAGGAAAGGGCCCCGGTGGCTTGCGCCGCCGGGCCCCTTTTCACGTACCAAGAACATCGCTGCAGCAGTGACCGTCCGCCATGGCCCGGCCTTGCGCAAAGGATTGAGCGGTCGGCCCGTTCCCCATGCTCCTGCGTGGCTGTCCAACGGCAGGTTGACCGTTCGCCGGTCATATCGCGCTACTGGACTTGGCAATGCCCCGGCCCCCGCGCGCGATGACCTCAGAGACAGCGGATGATCTTGCCGCGGAAGCCTTGCCGCAGGGTGAGCGTCCGGCGCTCGGCACCGCGCTGGTCGATGGCAAGCTCCATGACCTCGCCGTCGAGCCGGCCGACGATGATGACCGGTATCTCGCGCGGCGGCGCGTCCGCGTCCTGCGGGCCGCCGGCATAGGCGATCATCCGGCCCGTGACGGTGAAGCGGCCATCGGCGGTGAGAGTCACCGGCGGGAGCGCAATCTCGGCGCACCCTTCCTCGATCAGCCCCCGCTCCGCCCACAGCGTCAGCCGCGTCCCCGGCGTGCCCCAGGCACCCTCGACGGGCGGGGTGGCCCCGGCGGCGGTCATGCTGGCCAACGCCAGCAGCGGGAGCAGGACGTATCGGCGACGCACATCGGCACTCCGGGTCAAGTCATGCACGCACTATAGCATGACCCGCGCGAAAACCTAACCCGCGTGGCTGCTCATGCGTCCTCTAGCAGCAGCAACTCGCATACCACCACCAGCCGCGGTGCGGGGAGCAGCCGGTGTTCGACCTCCACCACCGTGGCATCGGCCACGAGCTGGTGCGGGATCGCGAATTCGTGTTCGGGCAGGGCCTCGACGAAACGCTCGCCCGCCTCGACCGCCCCGGCGCCGGCGAACAGCAGCGTTACCTTGTGACGAGCGCCTGCAAAGGTGATGCTCGCCCAGGCCCGCTCGTCGTGAGCGAGGAGCTGCCCATGGTGGTCGCCGAGCGCGAGCAGGGCATCGCGCAGCCGGTCCTGGCTTGTCCGGCGGCGAGCGGGACGGGGAGCGACGAGAAGCTCAGCGGACATGCGCCGTCCCCCGCGCCAGGTCGTAGCCCGCCATGAAGCCGCGGATACGTCCATCGAGCGGCGGGCGGACTTCCCGCCCGGCGCGCAGATCGGTGACAAGGCGCGGATCATGGGCGGCGTGGTGACCGAATTGCGAGGCGG
>JAJYQP010000082.1 GCA_021794525.1 Pseudomonadota bacterium
CTTGATCTGCGCGTTGATGGCGGCGGCATCGCTGCGCTGGGTGGCGGCGAGGGCGGGGACCATCGAGTTCATGAAATCGAGCGCCGTCTTGGGCACCTTCGCCATGCGGTCGTACATGACGTAGCTTGCCCAGTCCGGCAGGCCGAACAATGCCGCCTTCTCGGCGCGCAAGGTCGCGATCCTGGCGACGAGCGCGCGGGTGTCGCCAGAGGGCATCTGCCCGTCGGCGCGATGGATGCTGGCGTTGAAGATGCGCTCGCGCAGCGCCCGGTTTTGCAGGCT
Source organism: Pseudomonadota bacterium (assembly GCA_021794525.1). Taxonomy (GTDB): domain Bacteria; phylum Pseudomonadota; class Alphaproteobacteria; order Sphingomonadales; family Sphingomonadaceae; genus Qipengyuania. Next base: position 283 of record JAJYQP010000082.1, read on the forward strand.
GGGAAGGAGCGGCTGCTGGGTCGTGTTCTGGAGCGCGATCGCCCACTGCCCGGCCTTGCCCTTCTCGGCAGCGAGCTTGGCGGCGGCGGCGATCTCGGCATCGGACAGGCCCTTCAGCTGCGCCTTGTCGGTAACGAAAATCGCGCCGTCCACGGTCGCCTGGCGGACCTGCTGGCTGAACTGGGTCGTGATCGTCGACAGCTCGGTGTTGATGGCCTTCACCCGCTCGCGCTGGTCGGGCGTCAGCTTCGCGCCGGCATGGACCATGTCGGCGTAGGTCTTCTCGAGCAGGGCCGCATCCTCGCGGTCGAGACCGAGCGAGACGCACTGGTCGTAGACCGCCTGCACGCGGGCGAAGAGCGCCGGGTCGAGGTTGATGCTGTCGTTGTGGGCGGCGAGGCGCGGGCTCATCTGTTCGTCGATCGCGTCGAGCCCATCGGTGGTGTTGGCCCCGGTCAGCGCGTAGAACACCCGCTGCACCCGGCCCAGCACCTGGCCGGCCTTCTCGCGTGCGACGATGGTGTTCTCGAAGGTCGGCGCGGCGGGATTGGCGGTGATCGCGGCGATCTCCGCCTTCTCGATCGCCATGCCCTGCTCGAAGGCGGGGATGTAGTCGGCTTCCTTGATCTGGGTGAAGTCGGGGGCATGGAAGGGCAGGCTGCTGTCGGCCGCGAAATAGCCGGTCGCCGCGGGAATGGCGGGCGCGGCGGCGGGCGCGGGCTCGGGCATAGTCGATGTCACCGTTTCACCAGGCATGGTTGCGCATCCGCCGAGGCTGAGTGCGGCGAGGGCCGTGGCGGCGAGCAGGGGGGTCTTCATGCATCTCTCCAGTCATGGGCGTGAATCGGCCCCGGGAGCAGGGCTCCGGCGGGAAGGGAACGTTTGTAACCAATGCGCGTGAACCCCGGATGATCCGCGATGGCAAGGGCTAATCGGCGCGCAAGGGATAGCGGCGCACGGTCTCGTATTCGGCACCCTGCGGGGTCAGGGTGCTTTCCACCAGGTCGAAGGCTTCGACCTGCCACGGCTCGCCCGCCAGCGCAGCGTGGGTCTGCAGGAACGGCAGCAGCGGCCCGCTCGCGCGGTTCAACCGGGCAAGGGTGATGTGCGGCGCATAGCGGCGCGGCTCGGCAGGCAGACCGGCGCGGCGCGCGGCGCTCTCGACCCGGCGCTGCAAGGTCAGCAAGGCGTCGGACGGCGCAAGCCCCGCCCACAGCGTGTGGACACGGCCCTTGCTCTCGAAATGGCCGACCCCGCGCAGCGCCAGCGCAAAGGGCGGCAAACTCACGCTTTCGAGCGCCTCGACCAGATCCTCCGCCCGCCGAGGCGGGATCTCGCCGAAGAAGCGGAGCGTCAGGTGCAGCTGGCTTTCGTCCTGCCACCGAGCGCCCGGCACGCCTCCTTCCAGCGCCAGCAGGCGCGCAAGCACCGGGGCGGGCGGACGGATGGCGGCGAACAGGCGATGGAGCACGACGCAACACCTCGCTCCGCCTTCTACCAGATCTTCACGCGCTTTTCGGGCGGAATGTAGAACTTGCTGTCCGGGCCGATGTCGAAGGCCGCGTACCAAGCGTCGAGATTGCGGATGGGCGCGATGGTGCGGAGCCGCTCGGGACTGTGCGGATCGGTGGCGATCTGGTTCTTGAGCGCATCCTCGCGCTTCTTGCTTTTCCATACCTGCGCATAGCCGAGGAAGAAGCGCTGGTCGCCCGTCAGCCCCTCGATCACCGGGGCTTCCTTGCCGCCGAGCGACTTCCTGTAGCCGTCATAGGCGATCGCCAGCCCGGCGAAGTCGGCGATATTCTCACCCATTGTCAGCTCGGGATCGACGTGCGTGCCGGCGATCGGGATCGCGGCATATTGCGCGCCGAATTCCTTCGCTTCGGCATTGAAGCGCGCGGCGTCCTCGGGCGTCCACCAGTCGCGGATGCGCCCCTCGGCATCGATCTTGCGGCCCTGGTCATCGAAGCTGTGGCTGATCTCGTGGCCGATCACGACTCCGATCGCGCCATAGTTCACCGCCGGGTCGGCGGCGGGATCGAAGAACGGCGGCTGGAGGATCGCGGCGGGGAAGACGATCTCGTTCCGCTGCCCGCCGTTGTAGGCGTTGACCGTCTGCGGGGGCATGAACCACTCCTGCCGGTCCACCGGTGCGCCCACCTTGGCCATCTCCATCGCGTGGTTGATGCGGCGCGCGCGCACGACATTGCCGTAGAGGTCGCCGGCATCGAGCTTGAGCGCGGAATAGTCCTTCCACTTGTCGGGATAGCCGACCATCACATTGGTGTTGGCGAGCTTGGCGAGCGCGGCGGCCCTGGTGGGCTCGCTCATCCATGCGTTGTTCCGGATGCGGTCCGCCATCGCCAGCTTCAGATTGGCGACGAGATCCTGCATCTTGGCTTTGGACGCAGCGGGGAAATGCTTGTTGACATAGGCCTGGCCGACCACTTCGCCGAGTTCGCCGTTGACCAGCGTCACGCCGCGCTTCCAGCGATCGCGCTGCGTGCTGACGCCGGAGATGGTCTTTACATACTCGAACCGGCTGTCGACCATCGCCCTGGTGCTGTAGGGCGCGGCATCGTCGGCGATGTGGAACTGCTGCCAGCGCTTCAGCGTCGCGAGGTCGGTCCGGGCGTAGAGCTGCGCCAGCTTCCGGATCGCGGTGTTCTCGTCCGCGATCAGCATGGTCTGCGCCGGGGCGCCCATGCCGTTGAAGTAGGCCGTCCAGTCGAAGCCGGGGGCATAGGCGGCGAGCGCTTCGGGTGAATAGCGGTTGGTGGTCTTGTCCACGTCGCGGCGGTCGGCGGGATCCCACGAGAGCTGCGCTACATAGGTCTCGAACTCGAGGACGTCGGCTGCGGCGGTCGCCGGATCGGGGATGCCCAGCGCCTTGAAGGTGCGCGTCATGTAGGCCCTATAGGCCTCCCGCTGCGGCGCGAACTTGGGGTTGAGGTAATAGTCCTTCTCGGGCAGCCCGAGTCCGCCCTGCGTGACATGCAGCACCTGCATACCCGGATTGTCGGGATTGGAATCGACGTAGAAGTCGAACAGGCTCTTGCCGAAATTGCCGTCGGTGGTCCCCATGTAGCGGGCCAGCGCGGACTTGTCGGCGAGGGCATCGATAGCCGCCACGTCGCGTTTCAGCGGAGCGAGGCCGACGCGCTCGATCCGCTTCTCGTCCATGAAGGAGCGGTACATGGCACCTTCCTTCGAGCTTGCCGGGGCATCCTGGATGATCGGGCGCATCTGCGCCTCGGTCATCATGGTGAGATCGACGAAGGACCCGGTACTCGAGCGGTCGGAGGGAATCTCGGTGCGGTCGATCCATGCGCCCGAGGCATAACGTTCGAAGTCGTCGCCCGGGCGGACCGAGGTGTCGCGCGCGGTCAGGTCGACGCCAAAGCTGCCGATCAGCGGCTGCGCGGTGACGACGATCTCCTGGGTCTCGCCGGACGGCTGCGCCAGCGCAGGCGCGGCGAGGGGCAGCGCGGCGGCGGCGCCGGCGAGGAGGGCGTGCTTGAAGACGGACATGGACGAGCTCCGGGGACAGGTGCGACAGGTCGCGCGCTTGCGGCGCGTTGACCGTCACTCACCGCATCGCCAGCCAGCCAGCGAAAGCCTCGCTCGACGAACCGCACCTCTGCGCCGACGAACTGCGCGGCGCCGCACACATCCTACCGCGCGCAGTACTCGTATTGGCCGGCCCGGCACAGCCGCACCGCGCGCCGCCATTCGGCCATGCGGCGCTCGTAGGCGGCCTTCTGCGCCGGGTAGTCCTTGTAGGCCTGCCAGCCCGCCGCCTGCCGCGCATCGCGCTGACGGACATAGGCCGCCTGGTCGAGGTTGAGCTGGCGGATGATCGCCTTGTCGCGCGCCCGCGCGGCGGCGGAGCGCATCGTGGGATCATTCGGATCGTCGGCATAAGCGGCGGACGACACGGCAACACAGCCGAGCGCGAGCGCGCCGGCGAACAGCTTCAGTTTCATCGAGGGTGACCCTCCCCTTGTATAGCGCCCTCCCAGGCGCGCTTCCCGAATCCCACCGCGCGCAGAGGTGGCGCAGTCCGGCATAACGGCGGCTGAACGGCGCTGGTGAACGTTGCGGCAATGGTGCCACAGCGTGGTCCAGCGGGGATGGATGCCAGGCCGGGCTGGCGGATCGTCGCGGCGCTCCGGGGCAAGGAGCGGGCGGGGGTGAGCGTGGATGCGCCCCCCGTCCTGAACGTCTGATGCCATTTCCCGGTTATAGGCCGGGCGGTTCGATGCTCGCGTCCTTGAGGACAATATCGCCTGCATCGCTTGCCCCGCAAGCGGCTGCGTTGCACAACCTCGATCCATGACCAACACTCTCTACTACGGCGACAATCTGGAGGTGCTGCGTGAGCATATCGCGGACGCCAGCGTAGACCTGATCTACTTGGATCCGCCGTTCAATTCGAACGCCAGCTGCGTCGCTACGAATGGCGCGCCTTGGGCGCGAACTGGTCCGGAATGGGGGATTTTGCTCACGCGTGGCTTGACTGACGGGCTTTCGAACATACTAGGAACGAAATGACAGAATCAGGAGCCAGCAAATGCAATCCATAGAGTTCTGCGCTGGTGCTGGCGGCCAAGCACTTGGCTTGGAGCTAGCAGGTTTTCGGCATTCGGCGCTGGTTGAAATCGAGCGGGACTTCTCGAAGACGCTTCAATTGAACCGCCCAGCCTGGGATGTGCGAACCGAGGACATGAACGCCTTCGACGGCCGCCCATTCAATGGGGTGGAGCTCATGGCGGGCGGCTTGCCTTGTCCTCCGTTTTCCGTCGCGGGCAAGCAACTTGGCGACAAGGACGAGCGTAATTTGTTTCCGGCAGCGATCAGGCTGGTGGATGAAATCCGGCCTAAGGCTGTGATGATCGAGAATGTGAGAGGCTTTCTCTCACCGGTCTTCGAGGACTACCGGCTCTATCTGAAAACCGCGTTCCGGAAGCTTGGCTATCATTTGGATTGGCGGCTCCTCAACGCATCGGATTTCGGTGTTCCGCAGCTTCGTCCTCGCGTGGTGATCGTCGCCGTGCGCACTGATCTTGTCGAAGCATTCGATTGGCCCGAGGTCTTGCCTCACAATCCGCCGGTGGTCGGGGACTTCCTGAAAGACCTGATGGGCGCCAATGGCTGGCTGGGCACGGAGCGGTGGGCACGCCAGGCCAACGACATCGCTCCCACGATAGTCGGTGGATCGAAGAAGCACGGCGGGCCAGACTTAGGGCCGACGCGGGCGCGCAAGGCATGGGCGGCACTTGGCGTAGAGGGGCGCAGTCTAGCGGAGCAAGCGCCGGCGCCAGACTTCTGCGGCATGCCAAGGCTGACAGTGCGAATGGTTGCACGCATCCAGGGCTTTCCGGATAGCTGGCAGTTCTATGGCCGCAAGACGACCGCATACCGGCAGGTTGGCAATGCCTTTCCGCCACCCGTGGCAAAGGCCGTGGCGCGAAACCTGCGCGTCGCGCTTTCGGTGCAGAAGCATTTTCCCGTCCGGGCCGTGGCGTGAGCCTCGCACCCGGGTCGGGTTATGAGCCCCTTGAAAACGGACACGCCGACTACGCTGACCTTGCCAAGCTCGAGCGAGATCTTTTGAGCGCCGTGGGGGGGATGCAACTGTTCGAAGAAAAGCTCCGATCTTTCTTTCGGTCTGCTATCGACGAAGTGATCGATACCGCCCGCACTGGACGGTATTTCCTGTCCGATCTGGAAAAAACCGAAAAGACATATCTCGGAACAAAGTTTGAGATATTGCTGCGCGACTGGTTGCAGGTTCCCAAAGGGGTCTTGCTCGACCTGAAGATTGGCGGCCAGGAAGTCGATGTAAAATCCACAACCGGCGGAGGTCATGGCTGGATGATCCCGCCAGAAGCCATCGGGCAGCTATGCATTCTGCTGCGCGTAAACGAGGTTGCGTCGACCTGTGCCGTGGGCTTGGTCAGGGCGCGGCCCGAGTATCTTCGCCAAGGCGCAAATCGCGATGCGAAGACAGGGCTGTCTGCTGCTGGGAGGGCGCATATCTGGTGGCTGACCTTGGACTTTCCCTACACGCCAAACTTTTGGACTCTCATTGACGAGCAGCTGCGCCACCGGATCATGAAGCCGCGCGGAGGTACCGAGCGGCTAGCGGTGCTTTTCGAGAACTGTCTTGGCGTCCCAGTATCGCGTGTGCTGATCGCCAGTATTGCGGCGCAGGACGACTTTATGAAGCGGATACGCCGCAACGGAGGCGCGCGCGACGTGCTGGCGCCCAAGGGCATCGCCATACTTTATTCGGAGAACGACCGCGATCTCATGGTTCGTTTCGGGCTTCCCGTCGGCGCGCGGGAATTTATCTCATACAGACCGAAGAACGAGGCGGAAGCAGCCTTGCTGAGGGGAGCGGGTCACATAGATTAGCGGCATGGACAAGATCAGCCCTCAGCGCCGCAGCGCCAACATGCGGGCAATCCGCAGCAAAGGAACGAAGCCCGAAATACTGGTGCGGCGACTCGCTCACTCGCTTGGCTTCCGGTACCGGCTCCACCGCAAGGATTTGCCCGGAAAGCCGGACCTGGCATTCATTAGCAGGCGCAAAGCGATCTTCGTGCATGGCTGCTTCTGGCATCAGCACGCGGGATGCCCGGAAGGCAAAATTCCAGCTTCGAACGTCGCCTATTGGGGGCCGAAGCTTGCGCGTAATGGCGAGCGAGACAGGAAAAACGAATCCGTTCTTTGCGAAGCAGGATGGAACGTGCTGACTATCTGGGAATGTGAAACCGCCGAAACAGACGAGTTGGCAGTGCGGGTGCAATTGTTCCTTGAAGGCTAATTCGACAATGCCTTGCCAAGTTGCATTTCCGCCGCCGTCCCCCATCTCCCGCAAACGCCCCGGGGAGCGTTCGTTCCACGCCCCTTGACTAACCCGAACGAAACCGGAACACGCCTCCCCTATGGCCCTCACGACCATCTCCGTCCGCGGTGCGCGCGAGCATAATCTCAAGGGGATCGATATCGATCTGCCGCGCGACAGCCTGATCGTGATCACGGGGCTTTCGGGGAGCGGCAAGTCGAGCCTCGCCTTCGACACTATCTATGCCGAGGGGCAGCGGCGCTATGTCGAATCATTGAGCGCTTATGCGCGCCAGTTTCTCGAGATGATGCAGAAGCCCGATGTCGAGCATATCGACGGGCTCAGCCCCGCCATTTCCATCGAGCAGAAGACCACGAGCCGCAACCCGCGCTCTACCGTGGCGACCGTCACCGAAATCTACGACTACATGCGCCTGCTGTGGGCGCGGGTCGGGGTGCCCTACAGCCCTGCGACCGGCCTGCCGATCGAGGCGCAGACCGTCTCCACCATGGTCGACCGGGTGATGGCGCTGCCCGAGGGCACGCGCGCATACCTGCTGGCCCCCGTGGTGCGCGGGCGCAAGGGCGAGTACCGGCGCGAGATCGCCGAGTGGCAGAAGGCGGGCTACACGCGCGTCCGCATCGACGGGGAGATGTACCCGATCGAGGAAGCGCCCGCGCTCGACAAGAAGCTGAAGCACGACATCGAGGTGGTGGTCGACCGGATCGTGGTGAAGCCCAAGGGCGAGAGCAACCTGGAAACGCGACTCGCCGACAGCTTCGAGCAGGCGCTGAAGCTCGCCGAGGGGCTGGCTCATGTCGATCTGGCGAATGGGACGGTAGCGGAGCTGGCCCCCTCCGGCGCTCGCTCCGCTCGCGCCACCTCCCCCAGAGGGGGAGATTCTGACGACGTCGAAACTCCCCCTCTGGGGGAGGTGGCAGCCGCGCCAGCGGCTGACGGAGGGGGC
>JAJYQP010000034.1 GCA_021794525.1 Pseudomonadota bacterium
GCCTCGGACCGTGATCGCGACACTGTCACTGACAATGTGATGCAATGGGGAGCGGTGAACTTGGTGTGCGCCGCTCCCGGCAAGTTCCTCCCCTTTTTTGGTTTGCTTCCCATCCCAAATCCCACCACTCCGTTTCAGCGATTGCATACCCAAACCCGCCACCCTTACCCGAACGTCGCATCCAGCGTAATCTCCGCATTCAGCAGCTTCGAGATCGGGCAGTTCGCCTTCGCCTCGTTCGCCAGCTCCATGAATCTCGCCTCGTCGATCCCCTCGACTTTTCCGGAGAGCGTTAGGTCCGAGCGGGTCGCCGGGAAACGCTCGCCATCCGTCTCGAGGCTGACCTCGACCGTCGTCTCCAGCGACCCATCCTCGTGCCCCGCCTTTGCCAGCGCGAAGCTTAGCGCCATGGTGAAGCAGCTGACGTGGGCAGCGGCGGTCAGTTCCTCCGGGTTGGTGCCGGGCTTGTCTTCGAACCGGGTCTGAAAGCCGTAGGGCTGGTTGTCGAGCGCGCCCGAACCGGTGCTGACGTGACCCTTTCCATCCTTGCCCGGGCCTTCATATGTCGCGCTGCCAGATTTCACGATTGCCATGCGAGTCCCCTTCCTCGGCAGAGAGACGGTTGGCGGCCCGCGGCAGTTCCTCCGACGGCTGCAAATTGGCCTCGGCTGCGCTAGGCTGGGCGAATGACCCCACCCTATCACCCGCCCGTGAAGCGCTCGCTGGCGATCCACGGTCACAAGACCTCGATCAGCCTCGAGCCGGTTTTCTGGGATATGTTGAAGGATGCAGCGGTGCGCGAAGGAGTGGCGATGGCGCAGCTCGTCGCGCGGATTGACGGGGAGCGGATCAAGGCCGATCCGGCGCCGGGCTTGGCAGGGGCAATCCGGGTATGGCTGGTGGCGCAATCAACCGGCAAATGACAGGGGCGGTGCGTCGTGGCGACCGCCCCGCGCTCTCACGGTGTAGTGCACGCGATCAGTAGTTCGCCGGCGGATCGCTGGCGGGGAAGCTCTGGTCGCTTTCCTCGTCTGTCTTGCTCCACGACTTCGGGGTAGACCGCATCGCGGCGGGACCGGCATCGCGCACGGTGCCGGTCTGGCCACTCGCGAAGGCGACGTGCGAACCGCGATTCTGGGTCTGGAAGTAGCGATAGCCGGCGTAGCCGAGGCCGGCGAGAGCGAGCAGTTTCAGCATCGGTGCTGTCCTTTCGAGAGGTGTATGCCGAAAGGACGGTGCAGGCCTGCGCTGGTTCCCGAGTTGCGGCGGAGCGCGCCGGGTCAGCGCCTATTCGTCGCCCACCCGCTGGATGTCCGCGCCGACGAGCTGGAGCTTCTCCTCCAGCCGCTCGTAGCCGCGGTCGAGATGGTAGATGCGGCGCACCGTGCTCTCCCCCTCGGCGGCAAGCGCGGCGATGATGAGGCTCATCGAGGCGCGCAGGTCGGTGGCCATCACCGCCGCGCCGGTCAGCTTCCCCACCCCCTTCACCACCGCGGTGCGGCCCGACACGCTGATATCCGCGCCCATCCGCGCGAGTTCGGGCACGTGCATGTAGCGGTTCTCGAAGATCGTCTCGGTGAGGACGCTGGTGCCCTCCGCCCGGGTCAGCAGGCTCATCAACTGGGCTTGCATGTCGGTGGCGAGGCCGGGGTAGGGCGCGGTGGTGAGGTTGGCGGGCTTCAGCGAGCCGTTGGCGGCGATGCGGACGCCCTTCTTCTCCTCCTCGCAGCTCACGCCGATGTTGCGCAGCGCGTGGACGGTCGCGCCCATCTCGGCGAAATTCGCACCCTCGAGCAGCACGTCGCCCCCGGTGATCGCGGCGGCGCAGGCATAGCTTCCCGCCTCGATCCGGTCCGCCATTACGCGATAGGTCGCGCCGTGGAGCCGCCTGACCCCGTGGATGGTGAGGTCGGAGGTGCCGATCCCCTCGATCTCCGCCCCCATCGCGACGAGGAGGTTGCACAGGTCCACGATCTCGGGCTCGCGCGCGGCGTTGAACAGGCGGCAGGTGCCCTTCGCCAGCACCGCCGCCATCACCGCGTTCTCGGTCGCGCCGACGCTGACGACGGGGAAGTCGTATTCCCCGCCCGGCAGCGCGCCGCCGGGCGCCACCGCCTTCACATAGCCCGCGGCCAGCTCGATCTCCGCCCCGAACGCCTCGAGCGCCTTCAGATGCAGGTCGATGGGCCGGTTGCCGATCGCGCAGCCGCCCGGCAGCGACACCGTCGCCTCTCCGGTCCGCGCCAGCAGCGGGCCGAGCACGAGGATACTCGCGCGCATCTTGCGGACGAGATCGTAGGGCGCGACATTGCTGGTGATCCGCGGCGCCTCCAGCGTCATCACCCGGCCGAAATCCTCCGGGCGGCTCCCCTGGATCACGGTCGTCACGCCGAACTGGTTCATCAGGTGCTGGAACCCGTCGATATCGGCCAGCCGCGGCAGGTTGCGCAGCGTCATCGGCTCCTCGGTCAGCAGCGCGCAGGGGATCAGCGTCAGCGCCGAATTCTTCGCGCCGGAGATCGGGATGGTGCCGGAAAGGCGGTTGCCGCCCTGGATGATGAGCTTGTCCATCGGCGGCCCTTACCCGCAAGGCTGGCAATTGTAACGCCCCCGCCATATGGCCGCGCGAGAAAATGCCTGTTGTTCCCGGAGACCGCCGAATGCCTGCTCATAAGCCCGTGAAAAAGGCCGTCTTCCCGGTCGCCGGCCTCGGCACCCGCTTCCTCCCCGCGACCAAGGCAATCCCCAAGGAGATGCTCGCCGTGGTCGACCGCCCGCTGATCCAGTACGCGGTGGACGAGGCGCGCGAGGCGGGGATCGAGCAGATGATCTTCGTCACCGGCCGCGGCAAGACCGCCATCGTCGAGCATTTCGACGTGGCCTACGAGCTGGAGACGACGCTGGCGGCGCGCGGCAAGGACATGAACGCGCTGGAGGCGACCCGCGCCACCCCCGGCGACATCATCACCGTGCGTCAGCAGGTGCCGATGGGTTTGGGCCACGCGATCTGGTGCGCCCGCGCGATCGTGGGGGACGAACCCTTCGCGATCTTCCTGCCGGATGAACTGATGATCGCCAACCGGAACGGCGGCACCGGCTGCATGAAGCAGATGGTGGAGGCCTATGGCGAGGTCGGCGGCAACCTCATCAGCGTGCTGGAGGTGCCGGAGGAGGAGGTCTCCAGCTACGGCGTGATCGCGCCGGGCCGGGCGGTCTCGCCCCACCTGACCGAGGTCACCGGCCTGGTCGAGAAACCGAAGCGCGAGGATGCGCCCTCGAACAAGATCATCTCCGGCCGCTACATCCTCCAGCCCGAGGTGATGCGCGTGCTGGAGGGGCAGGAGAAGGGCGCGGGCGGCGAGATCCAGCTCACCGACGCGATGGCGCGCATGATCGGCACCCAGCCTTTCCACGCCGTGACCTTCGAGGGCCGCCGCTTCGACTGCGGCAGCAAGCTGGGCTTCGTGGAGGCGACACTGGCCCTGGCGCTGGAACGCGAGGATATGGGGGCCGAGGTCAGGGCGATGGCCCAGAGACTGCTTGAATAGGGCGGTTGCTCAGATAGGGCGGTTATTGGGTTAGGCCCGCCCGCGCAGCACCATCGCCTCTTCTTCGGGCGTCAATTCGAACAGGGTCGCAGTGAGCTCGTGAAGCTGGCGTTCGTCGTCGGCGATCACCGCCCCCAGCGTCACCAGTTCCGCGCCGATGGCGAGAATCTGATCGCGCAGCGCCGGTGGCGCTTCGACTACAACCTTGCGCAGCCCGTCGATCAGCCGCTTGCCGTCGTTCTTGCCGGTGGGCGCGAAGGCGAGCGCAAAGGCGCGCCATTGCGCCGCGATCAGATCCTCCTGCTCTGGCGCCACGAACAGCCGTACCGCCTCGACCTCGTCGATGGCGAGCGCGAGCTTGCCGCGTTCCAGCGTCACCGCGATCACGCTCTCGGGGCCGAGCATGGCGTCGAGACGGGCGAGCGCGGCTTCCTCGTCCTCCTGGCGGCGCTCGTCGGTCCATTTCTTGAGCTCGGCGGGCGGCAGGCTTTGAGGCGCCGCCTCGGCGATGGCGGCGACGGCGCGGACTTCGGGCAGCAGGTCCTCGAGCGGAATGTTGCGCCGCGATGCCGAACCGAGCCGCTCGGCGAGATCGGCGCGGAGCTGGACGCGCAGGCTAAAGCGCTCCTGCATTCCCTTGGCCAAGGCCGCGTAAGATGCCCGGGCTGTCCGGTCGGCTTTGGGAATCGGCAGCCAGTCGATGAACTGCTTGTTCGCTTCGAAGTAGCCATTATCCTTGGGCTTACCTCGCCATTTGAACAGATAGTCCGAGATTGGGCTATTGAGGATTCCCAGGATGAACCAGCCGGCGTCCGGGCTGACCAAAATGCCGTTCACTCGCACATTGTTGACGTAAAACGCGCCGCGAAAATCGAACGACACATTCAGGCGGGCGACCAGCTGCGCGACGAGCAACTTGACTCGCTCCTGCTTGTCCAGATTCTGGTTGCGGCCCATCCGGTACCATTCGGCATCGCGGAACTTGCCGCCCTCGCGCTTCTCCAGTTCGTCGCGAAACTGCCCGAGATATTTCCACGCCCTGGGAAACTGCGCCGCCATCTCCTCGGGCGTGAACAGCCGCGCGCCGGCGGCGTCCACCTTGTAGGGAAACAGCAGGTAGATGTCGGTCGCCGGCTCGATGAAGCGCTTGGCCTCGCGACCGGATACAAGCGGCTTCATCAGCGCGTCTTCCAGCTCGACGACGACCTCGGCCTGCTTCTTCCCGCCCTGCGCCTTTGGCCTGTAGGCATATTTGCCGCGCCCGACCTTGCGCAGGTGGAAGATGTGGTCGGCGCTGGTGATGATGCCCTGAAAAATGGCCGAGGTGTTCTTCGCATCGCCCAGCGGCGTCGTCTCCCGCGCGAGCCGCTCGATCAGTCCGCGCACCGGCGCGGGAGCAATCAGCCACGGCTCGCCCGGCTGCGCGATTTCGGCATAGGGCAGGACATTGTCCGCATCGCTCCAGTCGACGCGGCTAATGTCGCCATCGCCTGCGAAGGCCAGGCGGATCGCCTCCACCGGCGCCTTGGAGAAAATCTGGATCGCGGTGTAGACGGTCGCTTCCTCGAACACCTGGTGCGAGCGAAAATCGATCCATTTTTCGAGGTGCCGTCCCTCGTGGACCAGCCGCCGCAGCCCCTCGCCATATTCGAGCGTAGGCCACAGGTTCGGCGCGATATAGCCCATCCGCCCTTCGTCGTTGAGCAGCGTGAGCCCTTTCTCGATGAAAGGCAGATAGAGGTCGAAATTGCCTGTAGTGGTGGATCGGTAGGGCGCCTCCCCGCTCGATCCCGCGACCAGCCAGGCCGCCATGTCGGGATGGACCTTGGTGAAGTTCTGCAGCTTCACATAGGGCGGGTTGCCGATCACCGCATCGAAGCTGCCGACAGCGAATTCGCCGACCCACTCGAAGGTGTTGATGCGGTCGCGCTCCTCCGCATCGTCGAGGCGACGCTTGCCATAGAACCGCTTGTCCACCAGGCTGTTGCCGCAGCGGATCGTTCCGTCGAGGCTGGATAACGGCTCCTTCGCCTCCGCCGTGTGCAGCCAGAGCGAGAGCTTGGTGATCTCGACCGAAGCGGGGTTGATGTCCACGCCGTAGAGATTCCGCGCGAGCAGTTGGCGCGTGATGTCGCTTTCCAAGGGGCGCCGAGCGATAAGTTTGAGATCGTAAGCCTTGTCCGCCGTCGCCATGAATTCGCGCCGCAGATGGCGCAGGGCCACGATCAAGAAAGGCCCCCGATCCGCAGGCCGGATCAATGACTTTGATCGCCTGCAGCCGTTGCCAATAGGCGGCAACCGCCTCGGCCTCTGGCTCGGCGCCTTGGGCCCACCCGGCGGCGCGCTTCCAATTGTCGAACAGCGGGTCGATCGTTTCCTCGACGATCCGCGTCACTGCCCATTCGGGCGTGTAATAGACCCCGTCGCGCTTGCGCTTGGTGATGTCGGTAAGGGAGGCGCGCCCCTCCTGCTCGGCTTCGAGCTTTTCCAACTCGACGATCGATTGCTCGAAGATGTGCCCGAGGGTGTAGAGCCCGATCGAATTGTGCGCATCCCCTTCACTGGCGAAATTATAGGTCGCGCCCAGATAGAGCAGTGTCTGCTTGTGCTCCGCGAGCTTCGCCTCGGATGCGGCTTGACCGAAGCGCACGAATAGGCGGTTGGGCAACCGGAGCGCCTCGATGTGCGAATCATGGGCGAACAGGCCGCCGTTGAAGTTGTGGATCTTCGCCTCTCCAAGGTCGCCGCCCTTGTCCATGATGGAGAAGATCAGCTTCAGGCGGTCCCAGACCTCGTGCCCCTCGGGTCGCAGCAGCTTGTCGCTGCTGAACCTCTCGAGTTGCTCGCGCAGTTCCTGGGGCGGGAACCCGACCCGGTGCCCCATGTCCTCGGCGAACATGACGAAGATCAGGCGGTCGAGCAGTTTCTGGGCGAGCCATACCGCTCTGCCCTTGGTCATCCCCTCGGGACGATTCGGGACGATGTTGGCAATGAGCAGTTCGCGATACGCGCGGTAATGATCGTAGAATTCACCCTCGATCCTTTTCGCGGCCTTGCCCTGCTTGGCGATCAGGCGTTCGAGCCGGGGCCTTCCTGCTTCGGACAGCAGCATGTCGCGGCGAAACAGGCGCCAGAACAGGAAGCGGTCGAACTGGGCATCATCTCCCGGGGCAAGCAGCGTTCGATGGTCAAAAAGATCGGTCTTGTTGATCGAGAAGCGCAGGTAGCGGTCGGGAAAATAATCCCACCAGTAGAGGCGGAATTCGTCCATGTCGGTGACGATGGCGAAACGCGGCTGGACTGGCTCGTTGCCAAACAACCCGCGGCGCGCGTTCCAGAGATAATCCCGCGCCTGCATTACCGGCGAACGCGTGTTCCCCTTACGATTCTGAGGCGCGTCGAGGCCGGAGCGGATATCCTTGAACTCGCACACGACCTGGGGAATTTGTCCGCTGGCGCCGTCGAAATTTCCAAGTGCGAGATCGGCTTTGCCCTGGCCGCCGGTTTGCCCTGCCCCGCCGATCGGAAATTGGGGGAAGGTGTGAAACCGCTCCGCACCCTTGCCGTCGCTGCTGTAGTCCCAAGTCTTCTCGAAGAAAGTGCGAACGAAATTCGCTTCCGCTTGCGTTTCCTTTTTCAGAAAGCGGGCGCGCCAGTCTTCAAGCCGCCGGACCAGAGCCTCGTCATCGCCACTCGCCTTGTAGTCCTCGAATTCGTAATGCAGCTCGGCGCGCAGGAAATCCCGCTCCAATAGTGGCTTGTAACGACCCGCCGGCATATGTTGCGCCGCCTCTCCCCGAACTTTTCCGCAAGCTGGCCCGACACGTGTCTGTGAACGCGCCCACCCCTCTGCTAGGCGTTGCCTAGGACACTTGTCCGTTACGCAGCAACCGCGAAGGCAAGCTCTTGGACGATAATGCCACCAAAACAGGCCAGCTGGGTTTCGGTTTTGCGGAGGATAGGCCTGCCGTTTCGGCTTGGACGCCCGATCCGGACGAGGTGCGCGAGGATGCGCAGGCTATCCTTGCCTCGGCGCGGGCCGTCACGGCGAACAACCTGTGGGACACGCGAACGTACCGTTATAACAAGGTCGTCTTCCCGCAGATGACCAAATGGCTGCCCGACGACGAGCGCGAACAGCTCTGCTTCGAGTTTTTCCGTGAGCTGGAGCGGATCGAGCTGCTGATGGCCGCGTGATGGTTGTTGCGGTTGGAGCAAACCGCAAACAAGTCCTTGCAATGTAGGATTTTGCCTGTCACGCCGCGATCGCCCGGCTGCGAATCCGGCAAGCGATACAGATGCTTGACCGGGTCGATGGCAACGGGCGCACACGGCGTTTTGGTGTAGACTTCGTGTAGACTTTCGCGCCTCTCCCGCCCGGTGCGCCCCGCTCAGGTCTGGCGCGGGGTCGGGGCCGGGAGCGGGGTGGGCCGTGGTGGCGGGCGCTGGGCGGGCCGTG
>JAJYQP010000018.1 GCA_021794525.1 Pseudomonadota bacterium
CGGCATCATCGCGGGCTGGAGGCCGAAGCCATAGGCCAGAGCCACTCCGCCGACAGCAAGCGTGCCCAGCACGGTGCTCACCATCGCGATGCGCACCGAGGCGCGGGCATGGGCGCGGGCCTCGCCGGGCTTCGCTTCGGCAAGGTCGCCCGCGACGTTCCTGAGCGAGATATAGTCCTGCCCCGCCACCGCGAGGACGCCGATGAAGGTGACCGTGGTGGCCATCAGCGCGAACAGGCCGGTGCCCTCCGGCCCGTAGATCCGCGCGATCAGCCATTGCAGCAGCAGCGCCGCGGCGGCCGCCCCGGCCTTGAGGCCGACCGCCACCAGCGCCTGGACCTTCAAGCCGCCGATTCTTGCGAGCAGCGGCGCCGTGCCCGCGCCCGACGGTGCCGCCTCTTCGGGTGGCAGCGCGACGGGTTCGGTTTCCGGGGGGGCGGGCGGGGCGGCGTCAGTCATCGAAACCGCGCCCTAGCGTGTGGGCACGCGGGGGCCAATTGCTTGCGTGCACGCGGTCCCCGGCCGGAACGCTGTCAGGCCGGCTCGCGCTTGACCGTGATGACCTGCGGGTAGGTGAATTCCTTCAGGCCTTCGATCCCGTATTCGGCGCCGAAGCCCGACTGCTTGTGCCCGCCGAAGGGCGCGAGCGGGGAGATGTGGAGGAATTCATTCACCCACACCGTGCCCGTTTCGAGCTGTTCGGCGACTTCCACGCCCTTGTCCGGGTCGCCCGTCCAGACCGCCCCGGCGAGGCCGTATTCGCTGGCATTGGCGCGCTCGATCGCTTCCTCCACGGTCGAGAACTTCATCAGCGGCATGACCGGTCCGAACTGCTCCTCCGCCACGATCCGCGCGTCCTCGGGCGGGTTGTCGAGGATGGTGATCGGCACGTAATAGCCGGTGCCCGAGGGGTCGACATCGCCGCCGGTCAGGAACTTGTAGCCCTTGTCCTTGGCATCCTGGATCAGCTCGCAGACGCGGTCGAACTGTTTCTTGTTCTGGATCGGGCCGACGCCGGTGCCCTGCTCGGCGCCGTCACCCACCTTCACCGTCTTCGCGTAATCGGCGATCGCCTGCGACAGCTCGTCGTAGATGTCCTCGTGGATGTAGATGCGCTTTGCCGCCACGCAGATCTGCCCGGCATTGGTGAAGCTCGACCAGAAAAGCTGCTCGGCGACCTTGGACACGTCGGCGTCGGGCAGCACGATCGAAGCATCGTTGCCGCCCAGCTCCAGGGTGATGCGCTTCAGGTCCTTCGACGCGCCTTCCATGATCTTCTTCCCCGTCGCGGTGGAGCCGGTGAAGGTGATCTTGTCGATGTCCGGGTGCTCGGTGATGAGCGGGCCTAGCTCGTCCGCGCCGGTGATAATGTTGACGACGCCCGCCGGGACCGCGTCCTTGATCAGCTCGGCAAGGCGCAGCGTGGTGAGCGGGGTAAACGGGCTGGGCTTCAGCACGATGGTGCAGCCCGACAGGATCGCGGGCACGATCTTCTGGACCGCCATCATCACCGGGAAGTTCCACGGCACGATCCCGCCGACCACACCGACCGGCACGCGGCGGGTACGGCTGAGGCGGGTCGCGTCGTCCTGGTTGATCGTTTCCTCGAGGCTGAGGCCTGCCTGCGCGGCGGCGAGGCCCGCGGCGCCGAGGATCTCGCCCTTCGCCTGGTGATGCGGCTTGCCCTGCTCGGCGGTGAGGAGACGGAACAGCTCGTCCGCATTGTCCTTGATCGCGGCGGAAATCGCCATGATCGCGGCGCGGCGATTCTCCACCGGGGTCTTCCTCCAGACCGGAAAGGCGCGGCGGGCGGCGGCGACGGCGCGGTCGAGCTCTGCCTTGCCGCAGGCGGGGACCTGGCCGATCACCTCCTCGGTCGCGGGATTGACGACGTCGAGCGTGTTGGCAGTGGTCACCATCTCGCCGTCGATGAGATTGGCATAGCTCCTGGTCATTGTCTCTCTCCGGTCAGTCCTTTGGCTGCATTCTGGCCCCGTTCCGGGGCAGAGTCACGGCGCGAAATGGTTCAGTCGGCCCAGTCGTCCACCCGCTCGACGATGATCGCCGGAGCCATGCCGCCCGCCGCGCACATGGTGACGAGGCCGTAGCGCTTGCCCTGCCGTTCCAGCTCGTCGACGATCGTCCCGATCAGGATGGAGCCGGTCGCGCCGATGGGGTGGCCCAAGGCAATGGAGCCGCCGTTGACGTTGACCCGGTCCCAGTCGAGCTGGAGGTCGCGGACGAATTTCGCGGCGACCACGGCGAAGGCCTCGTTGATTTCCCACAGGTCGATGTCGTCCTTGGTGAGGCCAGCCTTCTCCAGCACCTTCTTCGCGGCGGGAACCGGGGCATTGAGCATCAGCGTCGGGTCGTCGCCCATATTGGCGGTGGCGACGATCCGCGCGCGCGGCTTGAGCCCGTGCTTGCGGCCATAGTCGGCGCTGGTCAGCAGCACCGCGGCGGCGCCATCGACCACGCCGCTCGAATTGCCCGCATGGTGGAAGTGCTGGATGTCGAGATCGGGATATTTCCGGTTCACCAGGCCGCGGAAGGTCGTGCCGTCCTGGTCGATCGGCATGTCGGCGATCCTGGTGAAGGCAGGCTCGAGGCCGGCGAGGGCTCCGCGGGTCGTCTCGGGCCGGGGATATTCGTCGCGCTCGAGCACCACGGCACCGCTCTCGTCGGTTACCGGCACGACCGATCCGGCGAAGCGCCCCTCAGCTATCGCGGTCGCCGCGCGTTGCTGGCTTCGGTAGCCGACTTCGTCCAGCTCCTCGCGGGTGAAGCCCTCCATCGTGGCGATCGCATCTCCGCACACGCCCTGGTGGCTTTGCGGGTGGTTCGTCTGGAGCCGGGCGTTGTGGCTGCCCATCATCGGCGGCTTGAGCCCCGCGGCCATCTTGTCGCGCGTCATCTGGGCTGTGAGGCTCATCATCTCGGTCCCGCCGGCGATGACGCAGTCCTCCATTCCGCTCATCACCTGCGCCGCGGCCAGCGCGACCGAGGTGATCCCGCCGCCGCAGAAGCGGTCGAGCGTGGTGCCGCTCGCCTTGAGGTCATAGCCCGCATCCAGCGCCGCCATGCGCCCCATGTCGCCCGCCTGCATCCCGTCCTGCGTGCTGACCGACCAGATGATGTCGTCGACCGTGGCGGTGTCGAGGTGGTTGCGGTCGCGGATCGCCGCCAGCACGGTCGCGGCGAGATGCTGCGGATGCATGTGGGCGAGGGCACCTTTCCCCTGCTTGCCGATCCCGCGCGGGGTGCGAACGGCATCGACGATATAGGCCTGCGGCATGGCGGGGTGTCCTCTCCAAGACAGAATCTTGCGGCATTTGCCGGTTGACGTAGGCGTAAACTCTGCCCCATGCAGGCGCAAGACAAGTTTTCATAAGCAACGGGAGTCGGAAGAGTGGCAGACGAAGCCGAACAGCAGGTGCTGACGGAGGTTCGCGACGGCGTCCTGATCGTCACCATCAACCGACCCGAGGCGAAAAACGCCATGAGCAAGGCCGCGGCGGAAGGGATCGTGGCGGCGATGGACCGGCTCGATGCGGAGGACGATCTGCGCGTCGGCGTGCTGACCGGGGCGGGCGGCACGTTCTGTTCGGGCATGGACCTCAAGGGCTTCCTGCGCGGCGAATCGCCCTCTGTCGAGGGGCGCGGCTTTGGCGGTATCGTCCAGAAGCCGCCGGTGAAGCCGCTGATCGCCGCGGTGGAAGGCTACGCGCTCGCGGGTGGGCTCGAGCTCATGATCGCCTGTGATCTCGTCGTCGCCAACAAGGATGCGAAATTCGGCATTCCCGAGGCCAAGCGCGGCCTCGTCGCGGCGGCAGGCGGCGTGATGATGCTCCCCGACCAGATCCCCGAGCGGGTGGCAATGGAACTGGCTCTCACCGGCGATTTCATCACCGCCCAGCGCGCCTACGAACTCGGCATGATCAACCGCGTGGTGGAGGGGTCCGCGCTCGACGGTGCGCTCGAACTCGCCGCCCGGATCGCCGAGAACGGCCCGCTCGCGGTGCGCGTTTCCAAGCAAATCATGCGCGAAAGCCGCGCCTGGCCGATGTCCGAACGCTACGACCGGCAGGCCCAGCTAATCGGCCCGGTGTTCATGAGCCAGGACGCACGCGAAGGTTCGCTCGCCTTCGCCGAGAAGCGCAAGCCCAACTGGACGGGAAAGTAAGCCCCGCGAAAAACGCCCGACCCTTTCCCCGTTCGCCCCGAGCTTGTCGAAGGGCTGCACTTCTTGAGGCGCGCACGGTGCCGGAAGAGAAGGACGGTGCTTCGACAAGCTCAGCACGAACGGCTCAGGGGTGGAGAGAGACAAAGAGAGGACAACCGAAAATGCCCGTCATCGACGTTCCCGATCCCGAGTTCATGGCCGACGAGGAAATCGCGGTCTTCCGCGATGCGGTCGGCAAGTTCTTCGAGCAGCACGCGCCCGAAAGCCGGGTGAAAAAGTGGAACGATGACGGCATGGTCGAACGCGCCTTCTGGGAAGAGGCGGGCGCGGCGGGACTGCTCGGCATGACCGTGCCGGAGGAATATGGCGGCCACGGCGGCGACTTTCGCCACGACCTGGTGGTGCTGGACCAGCAGGCGGCGAAGGGCGTGGACGGCTTCGCCGCCTCGCTCCACAACGTCATCATCCTGCCCTACATCGTGCGGCACGGGACCGAGGAGCAGAAGAAGCGCTGGCTGCCGCGGCTCGTCTCGGGCGAGCTCATCAGCGCCATCGCCATGACAGAGCCGGGCGTGGGGTCCGACCTCCAGAGCATCACCACCAGCGCGGTGCGCGACGGCAACGGCTATCGCCTGAACGGCGCCAAGACCTTCATCTCCTCGGGCCAGCTGGCGAATTTCATCGTCGTCGTCGCCAAGACCGACCCGACCCAGCGCGCCAAGGGCATCAGCCTGCTGTGCCTCGAAACCGACGGGGCGGAGGGCTTCCGCCGCGGCAAGAAGCTCGACAAGATCGGCCAGGACGCCGCCGACACTTCCGAACTGTTCTTCGACGATGTCTTCGTGCCGGCCGACAACGTCCTCGGCGGCGAGGAAGGGAAGGGCTTCTACCAGCTGATGGGCGAGCTACCGCAGGAGCGGCTGGTGATCGCGGTCGGCGCGATGAGCGTGATCGAGAAGGCGCTCGATACCACGGTCGATTACGTCAAGGGCCGCAAGGCCTTCGGGCAGACCATCTGGGATTTCCAGAACACCCAGTTCGTGCTCGCCGATCTGAAGGCGCGTGGCACGGCGGCAAAGGTGTTCCTCAACGACTGCATCGCCAAGCTGCTGCGCGGCGAGCTCGACGTCACCACCGCCAGCATCGCGAAGTACTGGCTGACCGAACTGCAGGGCGAGGTTGTCGACAAGTGCCTCCAGCTCCACGGCGGCTGGGGCTACATCAACGAATACCCCATCGCGAAAATGTATCGCGACAGCCGCATCACCCGCATTTTCGGCGGCTCGAACGAGATCATGAAGATGCTGATCGCGCGCAGCATGTGAGTCCCGCAGCGAACGGCTTTCGCACACATGGTTAACGTGCTAAGGTCTGCTCCGCGAGAACGGCAGGTATGAACCTGCCCCGCATCGCCCTCGGGTCGCAATGTCTTGTTACGGTAGGGGAAAGACAATGCGATTGAATACCAGACTCACGACTGTCGGCCTCGTGGCCCTGATAGCCACGGCCACACCCGCGATGGCGGCAACGGTCAATGTCGACCTGAGCGGTGCCGTTTCCGGTGCCACCGTCAACGGCGTGGGGGCGAGCTTCGCCCAGGGCTTCAGCTTCGGCCCGCTCGCGCTGGCGCCGTCCGGCCCGATCACCGTGGCGTTCTTCAATCCGGGGGTGAGCGCCGCCAGCAACTCGTTGCTTTCGCAACCGAACAATCAAGCGCCGCTGGCGATGTACCTCAACGGCGCCACGGCAAACAGTGTCACCTTCACCGCGGGCTCGGCCTCGGGCGGCTCGGTCACGCTGACCGGCTACGATGCCGCAGGGGTCGCGACTGGTGCGTTCCTGCTGAACTTCAACAACGGGTACGATGTCTACACCGTTGGTGGGCTCGGCAATTTCGCCGGGATCCAGTTCAGCGCGACCAACGACCCTGCCGGCGTCCGTTACATGAACTTCAGCTACGAATCGATCCGGGGGGGCGTGCCCGAACCGGCTGCCTGGACGATGCTGATCCTCGGCTTCGGGGCGGTCGGCACCGCGCTGCGGCGGACGCGCCGCACGCGCGCGGCGCTGGCCTACAGCTGAGCACTGCCAAGAATTGCGCGCGGCGGGGGAAGCCGGAGGCTGTCCCCGCCCTTTGCATATCCAATGCCCTTCGAGGAACATTTTACGATGTCAAAGAGCGCCTCGGGGGAACCCGTCTAGCGCCGAAGGCACAGGTTGTCAATAAAAATAACCAAACAGGTTAGAAAAATCTCGGTGATCCCGGGTCAGTCCCCGCTTCGCCATTAATTTCGCAGCCTGTGCCGCACCATAGCGGGACGGACGGCGGCCGGGTATTGTGCATTGCGGCAAATCGGGGCACTCCCCGCCCATGGCTTCCCCCCTGCCAGTGCCACGTTTCCTGGTTCTCGACAGCCTGCGCGGTATCTGCGCGGTCATGGTCGTGCTGTTCCATCTGAAGGCGACCGGCGCGATCACCCAGCTGGCGCTGGTGCGCAACTCCTGGCTTTTCGTCGATTTCTTCTTCGTCCTGAGCGGCTTCGTGATCGCGACGGGTTACCAGGACCGGCTCGGCCAGGGCTTCCCGCTGCGCCGGTTCATGTTCCTGCGACTGGCGCGCGTCTATCCGCTCCACCTGTTCGTGCTGCTGCTGTTCGTGGCGTTCGAGACGCTCAAGCTGTTCCATGCGTTCCCCGGCCTATCGATGCGGCCCGCCTTCGCCTCGCCGCGCTCTGTCCCCGAGTTCTGGGAAAACCTGTTCCTCGTCCAGATCTTTGGCCTTCGCGACAACGACAGCTGGAACGCGCCGGCGTGGAGCATCGCGGCGGAGGTCTGGACCTATCTCCTCGCCGGGCTGGTGTTCGTCTATTTGCGAAAGCTGGTGCTGCCGGTCGCGACCGTCACCGTGATCGTAGCGCTGGCGACGCTGGCGGTGACGGGCAGCGGGCACCTCGACAGGACCTTCACGATGGCGCTGGTCCGCTGCCTGTTCGGATTTTCCTGCGGGGTCATCGCCTGCAGTCTCTATCGCCGCTTCGGCCCCCTGCCGGGTGGCACGGCTCTGGAGATCGCGACGGCGGCCGTGGTGATCCTGTTCGTCACCTTTGCCTCGGGCTACGCGACGCTGGCGGCGCCCTTCGTGTTTTTCGGCGCAGTGCTGGTGTTCGCTTCGGAGCGTGGCCGGGTGAGCGCGGGGCTGCGCTGGCAGCCGTTCGTGTTACTCGGCACGCTGTCCTACTCGATCTACATGGTCCACACCTTCGTGCAGGCGCGCTGCGTCGACGCGCTGCTGCTGGCGTCCAGATACACCGGGGTCGAGCTCGGCCATGTCACCGTGCTCGATTCGGGGCCGACCAAACTGGCGGGCGCGAAAGGTGCCGCGTGGATCGGTGACGTCCTTACGATCGCGATCGTCGCGATCTGCATCGCCGCCGCCTGGTTCACCTTCCACTGGGTGGAGGAGCCGTTTCGCAAATGGAGCAAGCGCAGGGTCAAGGCAGCTGTCGCCCGCGCGGAGCAGGCGCCGGTTTCTTTCTAGCTCACGCCTGGACCACTGTCTGTTCGATGGCGCCGAAAATCGAGTGGCCGTCGGCATCCCGCATCTCGACCCGCACCGTGTCGCCCGGCTTCATGAAGGGCGTCCTCGCCTCGCCGCTGGCGATCGTCTCGATCATGCGGATTTCCGCAATACAGGAATAGCCGAGCCCCCCCTCGCCGACCGGCTTGCCGGGATCGCCGTCAGGGCCCTGGTTCGACACGGTGCC
>JAJYQP010000077.1 GCA_021794525.1 Pseudomonadota bacterium
ACCTTCGGCCTGGCTGCTGATGATCCTGGGATTCGGTGCTGCCGGTGCTGCCATGCGGCGGCGCGGCACGGTTCGCGCGGCGGTCTGCTGACGGCGCGCGCGCGGCGGGGCGGCTCAGTCGAGGAGAGTGAGCCGAACCCGCCCGCTGCCGGGCGCGATCAGGCCCAGCCGCTCGGCAGCGGCGCGGCTGACGTCGATCACGCGGCCGCCATGGAAGGGCCCGCGGTCGTTGATGCGCACCACCACGCTGCGGCCGTTGCCGGCGTTGGTGACGCGGACCTTGCTGCCGAAGGGCAGGGTGCGGTGCGCGGCGGTGAGTTCGCTCATGTCGAAGCGCTCGCCGCTCGCGGTGCGGCGGCCATCGAACTGGCGGCCGTAGTAGGAGGCCATGCCGGCACCCAGGTCGCGCCCGGACAGTGAGTCATCCGTAGGGGGCTGGGTGTGCTCGATGGTGGCAAGGTCGACCGCGCCATTGCCCGGAACAGGCTCGGCGGGAAGCTGGCGGAAGCCGGTGAAGCTCGCATCGAACCCGCCTGACGGCGCCGCCTCGGACGGACGCGCGGCGCTCGTGGGCACTACAAGCGATAGAGCCAGCAGCGCGCTGCGGACACGAAATCTGGACATCGAACGGACCTCCCGTGCGGTGCCAGCGTCTTACCCCAGGCTTTGCCGCGAGTCCTTAACCGCCGCGCTGCTCACCCCACCGGTTACACCGCTCGTCCCGCTTTGGTGCCAGTTGGCTGGCGCGCCGCTGGGATTTCCGCGGAATTACTGCTCGGCTTGTAATCTGCCGCGAGTCCGCCGCACGCAAAGCAAATGGGGCCGGCATCGCTGCCGACCCCACTCTCACCGATGCGTGGTCATTCCCGAAGGAACGAGCTTGGCATCCGATGTTTCGCCCTCCTTCTGCACCGAGGCGCAGAGATCGGGGTCTGTCACCGGCGCTCGCACCGGCATCCGGATCCACCCTCCGGCGGGTTCGGCGGTCGAGTGCGCCGGGCCGAAGCCTTCGCTGCTCTCGCTTACCCCACCCTCAACGGGCAGTTCCGCGGTCGGATGTCACGTGCCGGGCCCTCGAGCGGCTGCGCTTCCTCCGGTCCGAAGACCTTCCGAAACGCCTCCTCGGGCACCGGCCGGACGATCCGGCCCGTGAACGGAACGACTTCGCACTTCCCTCAACGTCCCCCTTGCTTCCGGCCGAGGCCGTTGGCATGGGTTTCTCCGGATGTGCGGGACAGATCCCGTCACGTCATCCCGGTTTGAAATCTTCCAGATCTTTCCAGTGGTTAGACCTTCAAGACCGGAAGGGTTTCGCCCCGTTCCGATGAGTTGAAACTGCGCCGCGATGGCCGATTCGACAAGGTTGCAAGCCCGAGCTTTTCCACTGTCCCCCGATTTCGCTGTGGACGAGAGTGGATAAGTCATCGTTTCGTCGCAAAAGCATAACGCGAAATTATCTGTCTCTTTTTGCCAGTAGCCGTAGCCGCAGGGCATTGAGCTTGATGAAACCGCCTGAATCCTTCTGGTCATAGGCACCGGCGTCGTCCTCGAAGGTCACATGAGCTTCGGAATAAAGGCTATGCGGCGATCTGCGGCCGACCACGCTGGCCTGGCCCTTGTAAAGCTTCAGCCGCACCGTTCCGCTTACCTTCGCCTGGCTGAGGTCGCAGGCCGCCTGGAGCATCTCGCGCTCGGGACTGAACCAGAGGCCGTTGTAGACGAGTTCCGCATATCGCGGCATCAGCTCGTCCTTGAGATGCGCCGCGCCGCGGTCGAGCGTGATCTGCTCGATCCCGCGATGCGCACGGGCGTAGATCTCGCCCCCGGGCGTCTCGTACATCCCGCGGCTCTTCATCCCCACGAAGCGGTTCTCGACGAGGTCGAGCCGCCCGATGCCGTGCCTGCGACCAAGTTCGTTGAGCGCCGCCAGCAGCGCGGCCGGGCTCATTGCTTCACCGTTCAGGGCAACCCCGTCGCCCTTCTCGAATTCGATCGTGATGTATTCAGGCGCATCAGGCGCATCCTCGGGATTGACCGTGCGCGAATAGACGTAGTCGGGCGTCTCCTCCCATGGGTCCTCGAGCACCTTGCCCTCCGACGAGGTATGCAGGAGGTTCGCGTCGGTCGAGAACGGGGTCTCGCCGCGCTTGTCCTTCGGCACCTGGATCTGATGCGCCTCTGCCCATGCGATCAGCGCGGTGCGGCTGGTGAGGTCCCATTCGCGCCACGGGGCGATCACCTTGATGTCCGGGTCGAGCGCGTAAGCGGACAGCTCGAAGCGGACCTGGTCGTTGCCCTTGCCGGTGGCGCCATGGGCGATGGCGTCGGCGCCGGTCTCATGCGCGATCTCGACGAGGCGCTTGGAGATCAGCGGGCGCGCGATGCTGGTGCCGAGCAGGTAATCGCCCTCATAACGAGCGTTCATTCGCATCATCGGGAAGACGAAGTCGCGGACGAATTCTTCGCGCAGGTCCTCGATGAAGATGTGCCTGTCGGGAATGCCCATCGCCCGCGCCTTGTCGCGCGCGGGGCCGAGTTCCTCGCCCTGGCCCAGGTCGGCTGTGAAGGTCACCACCTCGACCCCGCGCTCGGTCTCGAGCCACTTCGCGATCACCGAGGTGTCGAGCCCGCCCGAATAGGCGAGGACGACGCGCTTGATGGCGGGATCGGCGGGGCTGGTCATTGGCGGGGTCCTTGGCTGAAAGCGGAGGCGGCGCGCGCATAGACCCTGTTTCCCTGAGATGGAAGCGTCGTCATCCTGACGCGACCCCGAGGGGGCGGGCCGATCTGGCTCCGGCGCAGCGTTGCTCGTCGGTCACTATGCAACGGCATGGCTTCCTCCTCGCGCCTCCCGCCGGAGCCAAATCGGCTCCGTGCCGACGCTTCCATCTCAGGGAAACAGGGTCTGACCAGGCTGGACTGGCAGGGGCAATCGGCTAGTGCGTCCCCACCATTTTCGAGAGGAGTCGCTCCATGTCCCGTATCGTGCCCGTCCTGGGCTGTGCCTCGCTGATCGCTCTTGCTGCCGCGACCGCGCCGCTGCGCGCCGAGGAAGGCATGTGGACCTTCGACGGTTTCCCCACCGATCGTGTCCGCGCAGAATACGGCTGGGCACCCGACAAGGCGTGGCTGGGCCGGGTGCAGGCGGCCGCGGTGCGCCTGACCGGCGGTTGCTCGGCCAGCTTCGTTTCCGGCCAGGGCCTCATTCTCACCAACCACCACTGCGTCGCTAGCTGCGTCTTTGACAACTCGACCGGTGAGAATGACCTTCTCAACAAGGGCTTCATCGCCGGGCAGCGTGAGAACGAGCTGAAGTGCCCCGGCCAGCAGGCCGAGGTCGTGACGAAAATCAGCGACGTGACCGACGCGGTGAAGGGCGCCTACGCCGGCCTCGAGGGCGAGGCGCTCACCAAGGCGCGCGATGCCAAGATCGCCGAGATCGAAAAGGCGGGCTGCACCGACACCAGGATGACTCGCTGCCAGGTCGTGAGCCTGTTCGGCGGCGGGCAGTACAAGCTCTACACCTATCGCAAATATTCCGACGTACGCCTGGTGTGGGCGCCCGAGGACCGGGCCGCGACCTTCGGCGGCGATCCCGACAACTTCAACTTCCCGCGCTATTCGATGGATGCGAGCTTCCTGCGCGCCTACGAAAACGGCAAGCCGATCAAGACGCCGCAGCACCTGAAGTGGAACCCGCGCGCGCCCAAGGAAGGCGAAATCACCTTCGTCGTCGGCAACCCGGGATCGACGAGCCGGCTGTGGACCGGCAGCCAGCTCGCCTTCGAGCGCGAGCTGCGGGTGCCGACCACCGTCGCCACCTTCTCCGAACTGCGCGGCCGGCTGATCCGCGCGATGGAGGAAAGCCCCGAAAAGGCGCGCGAGGGGCTCGACACGCTGAACGGGCTGGAGAACAGCCTCAAGGTCTATCTCGGCCGGATGAAGGCGTTGGGCGATCCGGCCTTCACTGCCAAGCTGGCGTCGGCCGAAGCGGACCTCAAGGCCAAGAGCGCCGGCAATGCAGCAATCGGCGATCCCTGGGCTGAGATCGACAAGGCGATGACCGCCTATCGCGGGCTCTACCTCCCCTATCGCTTCACCCAGCCCGGCGGCGACCTTTATAGCTATGCGGAGGCGCTGGTGCTGGCCGCACAGGAGCGGGCCAAGCCCAATGCGGAGCGCCTGCCCGGCTTCACCGACAGCGCGCTGCCACTGACCGAGAAGCAGATCCTCGACCAGCGGCCGATCTACCCCTGGCTCGACGAGCTGACCATGAGCTGGAGCCTGTCGAAGGCGCGCGAATACCTCGGCGTGGACGATCCGGATTCGAAGCTCCTGCTGGGCAAGGAAAGCCCCGAGGCGCTGGCGAAGCGGCTGGTTGCGGGCAGCAAGCTGGCCGATCCCGCGGTGCGCAAGGCGCTGTGGGACGGCGGGCTCGCCGCAGTGGAGGCTTCGGACGATCCGATGATCCAGTATGCGCTCAAGCTTTCCGACCGCCAGCGCGCGCTGAAGAAGGCGGTCGATGCCGCCTATGCAGGGCCCTTGGCGCTCGCTGGAGCGAAGCTCGCCGACGCGCGCTTCGCGGCTTATGGCGATGCGAACTACCCCGACGCGACATTCACGCTGCGGATCAGCTATGGCCAGGTGAAGGGCTGGGAAGAGCGCGGCCGGACCGTGCCGTTCCAGACTACGCTGGGCGGCACCTTCGACCGGGCGACCGGGGCGGAGCCGTTCGACCTGCCTTCGAAATTCGCGGTGAACGAGGCGAAGATCGACAAGGCGGTGACCTATGATTTCGTCACCACCAACGACATCATCGGCGGCAATTCGGGCAGCCCGGTGATCGACCGTGCCGGCGGCGTGATCGGCGCGGCCTTCGACGGCAACATCCACTCGCTGGGCGGCAACTATGGCTATGACGGCACGCTGAACCGCACCGTGGCGGTCTCCACCGCGGCGGTGCAGGAGGCGCTGGAGACGATCTACCCGGCGCCCGCGCTGGTCAAGGAACTGGCCGCCAAGTGATGCCTGGGGCGGGGCGCCCGCAAGCGTCCCGCCACTACTCCGCCGCCTGCCGCAGCGCCGGGTCGAGGTGCCATGTCGGCACGCTCGCCGCAGCACGCAGGCGCGCGGATTCCGCCTCGATGTAGTCGCGCGTCATCGGGATGGCCGCGCGGTCCTTAACGTAGAGGATCTGCCAGTTGACCATCGTCCCGTGGCGGAAGCTTTGCTCGGCCCCGGCGAGGTAGAACAGCCACATCCGGTAAAACTGCTCGTCGTACAGTGCCTCGATCTCCTCGCGGTGCATGACGGTGCGGTTGTACCATTCCTCCAGCGTGTGGCAGTAGTGGAAGCGCATCCCCTCCACGTCCATGATCTGCCAGCCCGCCCGCTCGCTCTCGGTGACGAGTTCGGAGAGGGCAGGGATATAGCCGCCGGGGAAGATGTATTTGCGTGTCCAGGCGTCAGTGTGTCCCGGCGGGCCGGTTCGCCCGCAGCAGTGGCTGAGCATGACGCCATCGGGCTTCAACAGCCGGTGGGTATGCTCGTAGAACTGCGGGTAGTGGATCGTGCCGACGTGTTCGAGCAGGCCCACCGAGCTGATCCGGTCGAAGCTGCCGGTGACCTCGCGATAGTCCATGAGCTCGAACTTCACCCGATCGGCCAGCCCTTCCGCCTCCGCCCGTTCCTTGCAGAAGGCGATCTGGTCGGGCGCGAGGGCGACGCCGGTTACCTCGACATCGTAGTGCTTCGCAAGAAACAGCGCGAAGCCGCCCCAGCCGCAGCCGATATCGAGCACCCGCATCCCCGGCTTGATGAACATCTTGGCCGCGACATGCGCCTTCTTGTCCACCTGCGCCTGCTCCAGGCTGTTCGCCGGGTCACGGTAATAGGCCATGGTGTACTGCCGGTCCTCGTCGAGGAACAGCTCATAGAGGCGGCGGGTGAGGTTGTAGGTGTGCTCGGCGTTCTTGCGCGCGCGGCCCTTGGGGTTGAAGCCATCGACCGCCGCCAGCGCCTTTTCGGCGAGTCTGCGCACCGGCCCCTGCGCCTGGATCGCCGCATCCCCGTGGCGCTTCGAGTTCATAGTGAAGAACAGGATCAGGTCGCGGATGTCGTGCGGCGGCTCGACGACCAGCCAGCCCCACATGAAGGCCTCTCCCGCGCCGACCTGCGGGTGGCGGGCAATATGGGTGGCGGCCTTCGGGTGGGTAAGCCTGATGTTTATCGGCGCCTCGGCACCCTCTCCGGCGCCATAGCGATAGATCTTGCCGTCATGGTCGGTGACGACCAGTCGGCCCCTGACGATTACCTGGTTCAGCAGCTTGTCCAGCAACCACATCGGCCAACGCCCCGTTATCCCTGCTCCCACCCAGGTTTTGACAGCGCGCGGGAGCAAGTCAACGGTGGGCGGTGGTCAGATGCCCGCATACCATTGGTAACCGGCCCGGTCCTCCCAGTAGCCGCCCTTGCCGCCGCCAATCCCCTCGAGCGAGGCGACGGCCTCGATACCCGTAAGGTATTTCGCCTGCTTGTAGCCTAGCTGCCGCTCGATCCGCATTCTGAGCGGCGCGCCATTGCGGACAGGTAGCGGGGCACCGTTGAGCATGTGCGCCACGATGGTCTGCGGGTGGCGCGCGTCCTCCAGATCGACGCTCTCGTAATAGGCCGCGCCGGACAATTCGTCCGCACAGCGGAAGACGATGAAGCGTGCCTCTCGCTTCAGCCCCGCCTGGTCGAGCAGGACGCGCAACTGGGGTCCGGTCCACTCGCCGATCGCGCTCCAGCCTTCGACGCAGTCATGCCGGGTGATCTGGCTGCGCTGGGGGAGGGCGCGGATGTCGTCGAGCGAGAGTTCCATTGGTCGCTCGACCAGACCGCCCACTCTGAGCCGCCAGTTCGCAAAGCCGGTCGCCGCCTGCTCGCGGTAGTCGCCATCGCCGGGATTTACCGAGCCATTGCCGCGGAAGAAGGGCGAGATATCGGCCGTGGTATATTCCGGCGCCAGCGCCCCGGGCGGATTGAGCAGACGGTGCGCTGCGCGGTGCCAGCCGTCCGCCGCATTCAGCAGGCTTGCCCCCGGCGCGGTCTCGGCGATGCGATTGCAGCCTGACGCGTACAGCGCGCCGGCGGCAGCGAGAAAATTCCTACGCCGCATCGGTGCGCCCACCCGTGATCATGTCGCGGATCTGCCGCACCGGTCCCGAGGCGAGAACAAGCCCGGTGTGGACTAGGAAAAATCCGAACAGCCCGAAGGCGAAGATGAAATGGAGCGAGCGGGCCGATTGGCGCCCGCCCATCAGTTCGATCAGCCAGCTAAAGCTCGGCCCCATTCCCGGGCTGATCGCGATGCCGGTCAACACCATGCCAGGCAGGAACACGCCGAGCACGACGCCATAGGCCAGCTTCTGGAGGACATTGTACTTGCCGCCGCCGTGGTCGAAATCGAATTTCAGATGCGCGCGGGTGTCGGCCCAGATCGCAGACGGGCGCCGCTCCGCGCGCGTGGTGGCGACGTCACGGGTGAAGTGGCGATTGGCAAGCATCGCGACCCAGGCAAACAGCAGCAGTAGCGCGAAGGGCCAGGCGGCAAGAATGTGCCAGTCGCGCGCGGTCGCGAGGCTGTAGTGGCCCGGGATGGTCATCCAGTCGGGAAAGCGCGGCACCGCCAGCCATTCCTGCCCTTCGGCAAAGCCCCACTTGCCCCAGTAGAGGCGCGGGTGGGCGTTGGAGATGGTGAGGCCCGACATGAACAGCGTGACCACGCATGCGAGGTTGAGCCAGTGCCAGATGCGGGTACTCAGGGTGTGCTTAGCCATTCGCTAATCCCTTAGCGACCCTCACGGGCAAGATAGATCACGTCGCGCGACTGGTCCATCAGATGTTGGCCGCTGTCCACGAACAGGGTCTGGCCGCTCGCCAACCACCCGCTCGCAAGGAACAGGGCGGCGTCGGCCACCTCCTTTGCCTGCGTCTTGCGCTTTAGGAGATTGAGGCGGTGCGAGACCTCGGTCTCTGCCTCGGTCTGGTCGTGGCTCGGCAGGATCGCGCCTGGCGCGAGATTGTAGATTCGGTCGCGCGGGTCGCGGCGCGCCTTGGTCAGCATCTGGGCGACCCCGGCGAGCGCGTGCTTGCTCATGGTATAGCTGAAGAAGTCGGGATTGGGATTGGCGAGCTTCTGGTCGGTGACGTCGATCACCCGTCGGCCGCCGTGGGCGCTGGCGCGCGCAAGGAAGCGCTGGGCCATCAGCGCGGGCACGCGCGCGTTCACCGCCATCGCCCGCAGATTGATACCGGCGTCCAGCGCGTTGGCGTCGTCGGGTTCGAAGACCCCTGCACAATTCACCAGCACGCGCCAGTCCGCCAGACGTGCCGCAAGGTCTTCAATCATTTGCAGCGCCGCGGAGTCCTCGGCAAGGTCGCACTGGACCGTTTCGGCGGAGGGTAACTCATCGGCAAGCGCTTGCGCCGCGCCGCCCGAATCGCCGTAGTGGATCATAACGTGCCATCCCGCATTGCCAAAGCCTCGGACGATCGCCGCGCCGATCCGGCGGGCACCTCCGGTGACGAGAACTGCGGGTCGCTGGGTCATCGCGCCGGTTGAAGCACAGTTGCGCCGCCCGGCCAAACGAAACGCGCCGCCGCTCCGGGTGGGGCGACGGCGCATCCTGCGACCCTCAACGGGTCAGCCTGTTCGCGGTCAGCGGCAGCTGATTGTCCGGCCTCGATCGACCTCTCGACCCAGGAGAGCACCCGCAGCGGCACCAAGCACGGTGCCCGTCGTCCGCTCGCCGCGCGTGTCGATAGCACGGCCGATCAACGCTCCGCCGGCCGCACCGACGATCAGGCCGACCGTGCCGTCAGAACGGCGGCAATAATTGCGCCCGTCATCGCCCCGCCAGTAACGGATGCCGTTACTGGTCGTGTAATAGGTCCGCTGCTTGTCCTTGTAGCGCTTGCCATGGGCCGGTGCCCAGCGCGGCGGATCTGCGAGCGCGGCGGTGGAAGTGCCGATCATGCCGAAAGCGGCAAATGCCATCAGAGCTTTTTTCATTGTCAATTCCCCGTACGTGATTTCGCGGTTCCCATCCTGAACTGTCGAGTGTCGCCGAGGCTCCACAACCTCGGATGAACGGTCACGTTTAAGGCGAAATTAGGGATGAATCGTGCGGCGGAAGGGGACGAGCCGAAGACTCAGGCCCGGATCCCGGTCAGCTTCGCGCTGGCTTTCGAGCGCCATTCAGCGGTGAGTTCCCTGCAATCGGCAAGGGCTTCGAGCAAAGCACGATCGGCCGGCCCCTTCGGCTCCGCGAGCGCCGTGAAAGTGTCGCGGACTGTATAATCGCCGCCCGTTCCCTCGATCGCCTCCAGATCATCGCCCGCCCGTGCGTCCCCTTCCTTCACGATACGAAAATACCAGCCGCAGCGCCCGGTCCGCAGGATTTCCGCCACCATGCCGCCGCGCTCGAAACGGCGCTCAATGGTGCCACAGGGCATGCGCGGCTGGCTGATCTCGAGGATTGCGCTCCCGAGCCGGAACCGCTCGCCAATCCGGACATCGGCCTCGGTGATTCCATTCACCGCCAGATTTCCGCCGAATGCGCCCGGCTCGGACAGCAGCGGGTGATCGCCGAGCATCTCCCGCCAGTGGTCATGATGCGCCAGCGGATAGCAGTGCACCGCCATCTCCGGTCCCCCGTGATACTTGCGGTTGACCTGAGTATCGCCGTCGAGGCCGAGCGTCCCGATCCGCACCGGGCCGGCCAGGGGATGCTTGGCGATCGCCGACCGCTTGCCGTCGGCAATGAGCGCGGAGCGGCCCGTGCATAGCGCCGACACAGGCCACGTGCTCAACTTCGCCGCGCCTCGACCAGCCGCAGATAGGTGTCCGCCATGCCGCGATTGATGGTATCCCAGTCGAAGGTCTTCGCGCGCGCCTCGCCCGCGTCGCCATGCGCGCGGCGCAGCGCCGGGTCCTCGACGTAGCGCTGGATAGCGTCGGCATAGGCCGCGATGTTGCCTGGCTCGACCAGCACGCCGGTTTCCCGGTCCTTGACCAGCGTGGTCGCGCCCGTCGCGCGCGCGGCGACAACCGGCACGCCGCAGGCCATCGCCTCCAGCGTGACATTGCCGAAGGTTTCCGTTATCGAAGGGTTGAAGAACACGTCCATGCCGGCAACCCATCGGCCCAGTTCGGCGCCCATCAGATAACCGGCGAAGCGCGCCTCGGGCACCTTGTCGGAGAACCACTCCCGCGCCGGTCCGTCGCCGAGGACCAGCACCTTGTGCGGCACGCCGCGTGTGGTCAGCTCATTCATCGTGGCTGCGAATTCGGGCAGCCCCTTTTCCATCACCACCCGGCCGAGGAAACCGATCGCCACTTCGTTGTCAGCGATGCCGACCGAGCGGCGCAACTCGGCATCGCGCACCTGCGGATTGAAGATCGTGCGATCCACGCCGCGCGACCAGATGCCGATGTCGCGATGCATCCGCTGTTCGCGCAGCACGTCCACCATGCCGTCGGAGGGCGCGACCAACGCATCGCAGCGCCGATAGAGCTTGCGCAGCCAGGCCTCGACCACGGGCTCGAGGAAGCCGACGTGGTAGTACTGCGGATAGGTCTCGAAGCGGGTGTGGACGCTGGCGAGCACGGGCACGCCGTGATCGCGCGCCCATTTCGCCGCCTGCCGCGCGGCCCGGTCGGGGCTCGCGAGGTGGACGATGTTGGGCCGGAACGTTTCGAAGGCCTCGCGCACCCGGCCCATCAGACCGATGGGTATGCGGTACTCGCCGCGACCGGGGATCGCGACGGACCGCAGCGAGACGATCTCGCCCGGCTGCTGGACCTGCGGGTTGTCGACCGTGGGGCAGAATATGCGAACCTGTGCCCCTTCGTCGAGAAGGTGCTGCACCAGCCGCCCGAGCGCCTGCGTCGGCCCGTCGCGGACCATGTTGTAGTTGCCGCTGATGAGCGCGATGCGGAGGTCGGACACCTTCATGGCAGGGCCCATAGCAATTCATTCCGCTTTTGCGAGAGCGGGAGCGAACCCGGCCTTGCACCGCTTCGTCGCGGCAACTCCATTTCGAATTGACACGCTGCACTGCAACATTATGTGCGGCCCCGGGCCACGCGGTCCCAACGCCGCGCGTGCTCTCTGCGAGGAGAGACTACATGACTGAACTTACCCGCCCGGGCATCAAGCCCGCGCGCCCCTTCTTCTCTTCCGGTCCCTGCGCGAAGCCGCCGGGCTGGGCGCCCGAGAAGCTTGCCACCGGATCGCTTGGCCGCTCGCATCGCGCGAGGATCGGCAAGGCGCGCCTGGGCCTCGCCATCGATCTTATCCGCGAGGTGCTGGAGGTCCCCGACACGCACCGGATCGGCATCGTGCCGGGTTCGGACACGGGCGCGGTGGAGATGGCCATGTGGACGATGCTGGGCGCTCGCCCGGTGACGACGCTGGCGTGGGAAAGCTTCGGTGAGGGCTGGGTGACCGACGCCGTCAAGCAGCTGAAGATCGATCCCATCGTGATCCGCGCCGACTATGGCCAGCTACCCGACCTCGGCCAGGTCGACTGGTCGACCGACGTGATCTTCACCTGGAACGGCACCACCAGCGGGGTCCGCGTGCCGGATGGCGACTGGATTGCAAGCGACCGGCAAGGGATCTGCATCGCGGACGCAACCAGCGCGGTGTTCGCGCAGGACATTCCGTTCGACAGGATCGACGTCCTGACCTTCAGCTGGCAGAAGGTGCTGGGAGGGGAGGGCGCGCATGGCGTCCTGATCCTCGGCCCTCGCGCGGTCGAGCGGCTGGAAAGCTACACGCCCGAATGGCCGCTGCCCAAGGTCTTCCGCCTGACGAGCAAGGGCAAGCTGTCCGAAGGCATCTTCAAGGGCGAGACGATCAACACCCCGTCGATGCTGGCGGTCGAGGATGCGATCTTCGCGCTCGAATGGGCGAAGTCTATCGGTGGGCTTGCCGCGATGAAGGCGCGGGCCGACGCCAATGCCGCCGCGCTCGACCGGATCGTGCAGGAACGCGACTGGCTCGGCCATCTCGCCGCAGACCCCGCCAGCCGCTCCAACACCAGCGTCTGCCTGACGGTCGAGGGTGCCGACGAGGCGCGTATCAAGGCCATGGCCAAGCTGCTCGAGGACGAGGACGCCGCCTATGACATCGCGGGCTATCGCGATGCCCCGGCGGGTCTGCGCATCTGGTGCGGCGCCACGGTCGAGACCGCCGATATCGCGGCGCTCGGCCCCTGGCTCGACTGGGCCTACGCGGCGACTGCCTAGGCGTCATCCCAGCGAAAGCTGGGATTGCTGGCAGCTATCTCCGACTTCAATTCAAGCGATCCCAGCTTTCGCTGGGATGACGAGGTAAAGAACATGACCATTAAGCCCAAAGTCCTGATCTCGGACAAGATGGACCCCAATGCCGCCAAGATCTTCGAGGAGCGCGGCTGCGACGTCGATGTCATCACCGGCGAGACGCCCGAGCAGCTGATCGCCCGCATCGGCGACTACGACGGCCTCGCCATCCGGTCGGCCACCAAGGTAACCAAGGCGGTGCTCGACGCCGCGACCAACCTCAAGGTCGTGGGCCGCGCGGGCATCGGCGTCGACAATGTCGATATTCCCGCGGCATCCGCCAAGGGCGTGGTGGTGATGAACACCCCCTTCGGCAATTCGATCACCACCGCCGAACACGCCATCGCGCTGCTGTTCGCGCTCGCCCGCCAGATCCCCGAGGCGAACGCGCAGACGCAGGACGGCAAGTGGCCGAAGAACGACTTCATGGGCGTCGAGGTCACCGGCAAGACGCTCGGCCTGATCGGCGCGGGCAATATCGGTTCGATCGTCGCCAGCCGCGCGTTGGGCCTGAAGATGAAGGTCGTCGCCTACGACCCCTTCCTGACGCCGGAACGCGCGGTCGAGATCGGAGTCGAGAAGGCGGATCTGGAGACGCTGCTCGCCAAGGCCGATTTCATCACGCTCCACACCCCGCTGACCGAGGAGACGCGCAACATCCTGAGCGCCGACAACCTCGCCAGGACGAAGAAGGGCGTCCGGATCGTCAACTGCGCGCGCGGCGGCCTGATCGACGAGGCCGCGCTGGCCGAGGGGCTGAGGAGCGGCCACGTCGCGGGCGCGGCGCTCGACGTGTTCCAGACCGAGCCGGCCAGGGAATCGCCGCTGTTCGGCCTGCCGAACTTCATCTGCACGCCGCACCTCGGGGCGAGCACCACCGAGGCGCAGGTCAATGTCGCCTTGCAGGTGGCCCAGCAGATGGCGGATTACCTCGTCAACGGCGGCGTCACCAACGCGCTCAACATGCCCAGCCTCAGCGCCGAGGAAGCGCCCAAGCTCAAGCCCTACATGAAGCTCGCCGAAAGCCTCGGCAGCCTGGTCGGGCAACTGGCGCGCGGCAATCTCACCCAGATCAGCATCGAGCGCGAGGGCGCGGCGGCGGAACTGTCCGGCAAGCCCATCG
This sequence comes from Pseudomonadota bacterium, assembly GCA_021794525.1. Classification (GTDB taxonomy): domain Bacteria; phylum Pseudomonadota; class Alphaproteobacteria; order Sphingomonadales; family Sphingomonadaceae; genus Qipengyuania. The sequence continues at coordinate 13,497 of JAJYQP010000077.1, forward strand.
AGGGCGCGGTGCTGGCGGGGCTGATGCGCCGCTATTCGGATACGGTAAACATGGTCAACGCGCCGTTCCTGGCGAAGGAGCGCGGGCTCGACATCCGCTCGATCCGCCACGAGAAGGAGGGCGCCTACAACACGCTCATCCGCGTGACCGTGGCGACCAGCCAGGGTGACCGCTCCGTCGCAGGCACGCTGTTCGGCGCCAACGCGCCGCGTCTCGTCGAGATCTTCGGGGTCGGCATCGAGGCCGAGCTTGCGGGCCATATGCTCTACATCGTCAACGAGGATGCGCCGGGCTTCATCGGCCGGATCGGAAGCCTGCTGGGCGACAACGGCATCAACATCGGCACCTTCCACCTCGGCCGCCGCGAGGCGGGGGGCGAGGCGATCCTGCTGCTCAGCGTCGATCAGCCGATCCCGCCCGAGGTGGTGAAGGCGGCCTGCGCGCTGGAAGGCGTGAAGGTCGTGACACCGTTGGAGTTCTAGGCTGTATCGACATTCAGCCCTGATGGCTTGCAAATGGCGGTTGTCCGAGCTTCCGGTGCTCACGTACTGAAATACGCTGCGCTCCGGGTCACGACCGACCACCATTTTCGGCTCGCCATCATCTGAATGTCCACACAGTTCGGGGTCGCCCCGCAACGTCTCGACGACTTCGCTCGAAACGAACGGGGCTCTGCATTTTGAGATCAAAACCGTTCGCATCGAGCGCAGGCCCCGCTAGGGGCCGTAGTCGAGATGCCCAGCCAAGCGAGACGATGACCGACCCGGACGACCTCCTGCCCGAAGGCCTCGCCGACGCGCTTCCGCCGGAAGCCGCCGCGATCAGCCGGGTGATGCGCAGCGTGCTCGATGCGATGGACGCGCGCGGATACGACCGCGTGCGCCCGCCGCTGGTGGAGTTCGAGCACGCGCTTGCGCAGCGGATGAACGGCATCTCGCCGCGACGCATGATCCGCTTCACCGACCCCGCCAGCCTGCGCACGCTTGCCGTGCGGAGCGACATGACGGTGCAGGTCGGGCGCATTGCGGCCACCGCTCTGGCCGAAGCGCCGCGCCCGCTGCGGCTCTGCTATGCCGGCGAGGTCGCGACGATCAAGGCGGACCAGCTCGACCCCGCGCGCCAGCGCCTGCAACTCGGCGCCGAGCTTGTCGGCAGCGACGCGCTCGAGGCCGCGCGCGAGGCGGTCGAGCTCGCGGTCGAAGCGCTGGAGGCGGCTGGGCTGGCCGACATTTCGGTCGATTTCACCCTGCCGGACCTCGTCGATACGCTTGCGGCGGGTACGCTGCCGTTGCCGGCTGAAAGCGTGGATGCGGTGCGGCGTGAACTCGACATGAAGGACGCGGGCGGGCTCGCGGAGGTGGGCGGCGAGGCCTATCTGCCGCTGCTCTACGCCGCCGGGCCGGCGGGTGAGGCGCTCGACCGGCTCGCCGCCTTCGATGCCGGCAAGGCGCTCGAGAGTCGGCTCGCCGCCGTCCGCGCTATTGCCGAAGGACTGGACGGCCGCGCCCGCGTCACGCTCGATCCGACCGAACGGCACGGCTTCGAATACCAGAGCTGGCTCGGCTTCACGCTCTACGCCTCGGGCGCGCGCGGAGCGCTGGGGCGGGGTGGGACCTATATCATCCAGGGCACCGACGAGCCTGCGGTCGGTTTCTCGCTCTACATGGAGCCGATGCTGGAGGCGCTGGGCACCTTCGCCGAGCCGCGTGATACGCTGTTCCTCCCGCTCGGCCACGATCGCGAGGCAGCACGCCGCCTGCGCGCCATCGGCTGGCGGACGGTGGCCGCGGTAACGGGCGCGGAGGATGCTGCGAAGCTGGGATGCACCCACCGCCTCGCGGGGAAAGAGGCGGTCGTGCTCTAGCGGGTCCTGACCCTAACGCATGAAGCCGAGGTCGGGCGTGGCGAAGCGGCCGATGTTCGGTGCGATCATCGCCAGCTCGCTCTCCGGCACCCCGAATCAGCGGCCCAGCATGGACATGTGCTGATCTACCGAAGGCCGTCAGGGTTAACTACTGCGGCGCGGCGGTCGATACCAGACGTTAAGACCCGGGCGTTAAAAGAGGCACACATCCGTTCGGGTCGAGGCATGGACAAACCGGGCGGGGTTCAGGAGGGGGGAAAGCCTCTCCCGGCGGGTCCAACCGGGAGAGGCCCGCGGCAGCTAGGTAAGCTCCGGGCGGAGCCGCTGCCGCGATCCCGTCACGCCAGCGCACAGTAACGCGATGACGGACACGCGAAGCCGAAAGGCTGGTTTGTGTTGTTGCGGATATGCGATGCGTCGGCCCCCCAACGACGTCGAAGGTCATCTTTTGACATCATTCGCTGCGGGGAACAACATAAATGTTAACGATGGTTCATAATCGGTGTCAGACCGGGGCGGCTGGCCCTGCGGGGCCCACGCGCTTGACTTGGCGCGCCTGCCGTCCATAGGGCGCGCGCCGGTCTTCTCCCTCTGCTGCCCCGGCACCCGGTAGCGATCATTCCCAGCCCACCCCGTCATGGGCGATGCGGCGCCTTGGAGACGAGTATTCATGGCCAATGTCACGGTAATCGGCGCCCAGTGGGGCGACGAGGGCAAGGGCAAGATCGTCGACTGGCTGGCCAGCCGCGCCGATGCCGTCGTGCGCTTCCAAGGCGGCCACAACGCCGGGCACACGCTGGTGGTCGGCAACACCACCTACAAGCTCAGCCTGCTGCCGAGCGGCATTGTCACCGGCACGCTCAGCATCATCGGCAACGGCGTGGTGCTCGATCCCTGGCACCTCAGGAGCGAGATCGAGAAGCTCGAGGGGCAGGGTGTCACCATCGATTCGGACAATTTCGCCATTGCGGACAATTGCCCGCTGATCCTGCCGCTGCACCGCGACCTCGATGCCTTGCGCGAAACGGCGGCGGGTGCGGGCAGGATCGGCACTACCGGGCGCGGCATCGGCCCGGCCTACGAGGACAAGGTCGGTCGGCGCGCGATCCGGGTCTGCGATCTCGCCCATCTCGGCGCGCTCGACGCGCAGCTAGATCGGCTCTGCGCGCACCACGATGCGCTGCGCGCCGGTTTCGGCCAGCCACCGGTGGACCGCGAGGCGCTGCTCGCCGAGTTGCGCGAAATCGCGCCCTTCGTGCTGCAATATGCCCAGCCGGTGTGGAAACGACTTAAGAAGGTCCGCAAGGCCGGCGCGCGCATCCTGTTCGAAGGCGCGCAGGGCGTGCTGCTCGACGTCGATCACGGCACCTATCCCTTCGTCACCAGCTCGAACACCGTCAGCGGCACGGCGGCGAGCGGGTCGGGTCTCGGCCCCGCGAGCACCGGCTTCGTGCTGGGCATCGTCAAGGCCTATACCACGCGGGTCGGCAGCGGCCCGTTCCCGACCGAGCTGGAGGACGCAACCGGCCAGCGCCTAGGCGAGCGCGGCCATGAATTCGGCACCGTTACCGGGCGCAAGCGCCGCTGCGGCTGGTTCGATGCCGTGCTGGTGCGCCAGAGCTGCGCGATCAGCGGCGTGACCGGCATCGCGCTCACCAAGCTCGACGTGCTGGACGGGTTCGAAACGGTGCGGATATGCACCGGCTATCGCCTGAACGGGAAGATCCTCGACTATTTCCCCAGCCACGCCGCCGACCAGGCCGCGGTCGAGCCGATCTATGAAGAGATGGACGGCTGGCAGGAAACCACCGCCGGCGCGCGCAGCTGGGCAGATTTGCCCGCGCAGGCGATCAAATACGTCCAGCGCGTGCAGGAACTGATCGAAACGCCGGTGGCGCTGATTTCCACGAGTCCCGAACGCGAGGACACGATTCTTGTGCGCGATCCGTTCGTGGATTGACCGCGAGCCGAGCCGGCCGTCGTCGGAATTCCATCCGAACTTGACATAGTCCCTGTTTTGTTCTAGTATCGTTCCCGATAGATTCGGGGAGATGATGCGTGACTCAGCAGGCCTACTCTTTCGAAGAGACGGTGGCGCGCGGTCCGGTCGGCGATGCGGTGCTGGCGCCGATGGTCACCCTGTTCGGTGCGGCGGACGCGCTGGAGGTCATGGCCGCGGATTGCCGCGCGACCGGTCTGGAAGTCCGCGGCGCTCGGCCCCTGCGGTCGCTGCTCGACGGGTCGGGCGTGATGCTCGGCGATATCGTGCTGGTCGAATGCTCGCAGGCCACCGGCGCCGACCTCGCGGCGCTGGTGCGACTCGACGAGCGCGCCGCGCGGTCGGGGGCGGAGCTGGTGGTTTCGACGTGCGCCGAGGCGCTGGACGCCGTCTTCGCGTGCCTCCAGACCGCCCGCGCGCAGTTCCTGCTCGATCCCACGGCGGCGGAACGGGTGGTGGCAATCGGTCATTCGCTCGCACGGCTTCCCGGTCGGAGGCTGCGCGAAATGGACGAAGAAGAGCGGATCGTCCTTCTGCGTCTGACCGAGGAAGTGGGTCGGCTCGCCGAGAAGCTTGACCGAATGGCACTTCCACTCGGTCGCGAAGGGGGCGAGGGCATGAGCGAACGGCTTGCTTCGCCGGGTTTTGGATACCGCAACGAAGGGGAGAAGGATCCGCTGCGTCGGCCTCGCGCTCCGCTGCCCGATCCGCGGCTGATCCATCGCATCATCCATCAGCGTCGGCTGCGCGGTCGTTATTTCGCGGGCGCGCTTTTCGCCGACCCGGCCTGGGACATCCTTCTCGATCTTACCGCGGCACGGGCGGAGCATCGCCGTGTCTCGGTGACCTCGCTGTGCATCGCGGCGGCAGTCCCGCCCACCACGGCGCTGCGCTGGATCCAGCAGATGACGGAGATGCGGATGCTGGTGCGCGAGGCCGATCCCGACGACCGGCGCCGGGCCTTCATCGCGCTCGCCGACAATGTCGCCGACGCCATGGCCCGCTATTTCGAGGAAGTCGGCAAGGACGCGACGATACTCGTGTGACCGCTGCGACGGCGTCGTGGACGGCTCGTCGATCCGTGCCTTGACGCCTGTTCCCGTTGCTCGTGCGATGCGCTATGGCCGGAACGAATGGAAACGCCAGCGTCTCGGCCGCCCGACACGGAATCCAGTCACACGATCTCGCGGGAACGTGTGGCCGCTGGCAAGGCCTTCCTGCTGGTCGAACACCTTCTTCTGATTTTGGTGGCAGTGTTGGCTATCATCGCTGCGGGGACGGAAGTGTGGTCGGTGTTCGAGCGGCAGACCATCACGCTTGCCGATATCCTGCTGATGTTCCTCTATACCGAGGTGATCGGGATGATTGCGGTGTTCTACACGGGACGCGGCCTGCTGTTCGTCTACCCCATCTTCATCGCCATAACCGCGCTCGCCCGGCTCATCGTGCTGCAGGGCAAGGACATGGCGCCCGAGAACGTGCTGTTCGAAGCCGGCGCGATCCTGCTGCTATCCTTCGCCGCGCTGGTCATCAATCGCGTCCACTCCAGCTAGGCTGGGCCACGCCGGATCGTGACGACGAGGCCGTGCGCATCGGCATCCTTTTGCTCGAGTATAACGGAGTCAGCGCGCGCGCGGGCGAGGATGGCGAGCGGTATCCCGGGTCCTGCGACGAGCGTATCCGCCATCCCCAGCAGCCGCGCCTGGCGGAGCGTCAGATCGTCGGGATCGTCGCTTGCGAGGACAATCTCCACCAGCGCTGATTCAGACCGCATATCGTCGGCCGCCAGCCACGTGTCTACCTGTTCGGCCGAGCCTTCTCGAAACGGATCGAGCGGACCGCCCTCGGCTAGTGCCTCGTCGATTGCGCGGCGACGGTCGGCGCCGTCGGGCCAGCGTGCGCGCATTGCCGCGCGCGCCTCGGCCAGCGCCCGCGCGAGCCCCGCCAGCGAGGCGGGTAGTAGCCGCTCCAATCGCAAACGCAGATGCTTGGCGAGACCCGCGCTGGCGCCCCCGGTGCCGACCGCGACCAGAATGTCGCCGCGCTCGAGGATGCTCGGCAGAGTGAAGTCGCATAGCCCGGGCCGGTCGGCGACATTGACCAGCAGTCCGCGCGCCTTGAGCCGTGCCGCCGCCAGCTCAGCCTCTCCGCCATCTTCCAAGGCAACGAAGGCGATCCGCGCGCCCGCCGCATCGTCCTCGCCAACGCAGACCCCGCCCGCACGCTCGACCAGCCGGCGCTTGGCCGCGGCCATGTCGCCGCTCCCCACCACCACCACCGGCTGCCCCGCTATACGGTGAAGCAGCGGCAGCGAGTGGAGCGCGCTCATGCTCAGGCGAGCCAGTCGGGCACGCGCTCGGCGTCCATGATCGCGCCCGGCGCAATGCGGTCGGCAACCACGGCGAAGCGTTCGCCGTCGACCAGCACCTCGGCCACGAAGCCGCGCGAGTTGTAGCTGCTCGCCATGGTCGCGCCATAGGCCCCCGCGGTGCGGAATACCGCGAGCTCGCCCGCTTCCAGCGCATCGCACTCGCGGTCCATCGCGAAGGTGTCGCCGGTTTCGCAGATCGGGCCGACGATATGCGCGGTGGCGCGCTCGCCGGTGGGGGCGACCGCCTCGAACTCGTGCCAGGCACCGTAGAGCGCGGGGCGGGCGAGATCGTTCATCGCCGCGTCCACCACCACGAAGGGCGGACCATTGCCGCTGCGCTTCTTGCGGATGACGCGGGTGAGCAGCACCCCGGCCTCGGCGGCGATGAAGCGCCCGGGCTCGAACATCAGCCGCACGTCCCAGCCCGCTGTGACGCGCGCGACCATCTCGCCGTATTCGGCGGCGGTGGGGAAGTTCTCGTCATGGCGATAGGAGACGCCAAGGCCTCCACCCAGATCGGCGTGGGTGATGGTGTGGCCCGCGGCGCGCAGCTCCGCTATCAGCGCGCCGAGTTTGGTGAAAGCCGTCTCGAGCGGTTCGAGCTCGGCAAGCTGGCTGCCGATGTGGACGGCGACGCCGCGCAGCTCCAACGCTTCCTCGCCCGCCAGCGCGGCGAATATCGCGCCGGCCCGGTCGAGCGGGACGCCGAACTTGTTCTTGCTTTTGCCGGTGGAGATTTTCGCGTGAGTGCGCGCGTCCACGTCCGGGTTCACGCGCAGTGCGCAGCGGGCGCGATAGCCGTGGCGTTTGGCGAGCAGCGCCAGCTCGTAGCCCTCCTCCTCGCTCTCGATATTGAACTGGCCGATCCCGGCCTCGAGCCCCTGGAGCAGCTCGGCGTGGGTCTTGCCGACGCCGGAGAACACAATCTCTTCCGGCGGAATGCCTGCCGCCAGCGCGCGCGTCAGCTCGCCGCCCGAGACGACGTCGGCGCCGTAGCCCTCGCGCCCGAGCACACGCAGTACCGCGAGGTTGGGGTTGGACTTCACCGCGAAGGCGAGGTGCGGCTTCTCCAGTGCGGACAAACCCTCCCGAAAGTCGCGCGCTTTGGCCACCAGCTTGGCGAGGGAATAGACATAGACCGGCGTCCCCACCGCCTCGGCAATTGCGGGGAGGGGAACGTCCTCGGCGTGCATCACGCCGTCGCGATAGGTAAAGGCTTTCATCGCGCCGCGCTTTGCCGCGCGCACGGCGCGCTGTCGATAGAGCGGTTCTTTAGCGGCCCATAGCCGGCGGCCTCATTCCGGCGGCAGGTCGTAGGGATCGTCGGCGCGTTCCTCGCTGCGGCTGCGCAACTCGACATTGCGCGCGGGCGCCGCCTGCGGGGGCGGAGTGAGCAGCGTATCGGCATCGGGCATCGACTTGGCACCATAGGGGGCGACCGGGAGGCTCTGGCCCGCGGCAGGCTGGAGCTGGGTGCGCTGTGCGCATGCCGACAGTGCCAGCAGGGCAACGGGCAGGATGATGGCAGTGCGCATTGTCAGTCCATTCCCAGCGCGCGGCGCGCGGCTTCAACCTGCTCGCCTACACGCAAGGGCGCGGTGCCGCCATAGCTGGCGCGCGCTGCGACCGAGGCCTCCACCGACAGCGCGGCAAAGACCCGCTCGTCGATCCGCTCGTCGATCGCCTTGAGGTCTTCGAGCGGCAGCGCGTCGAGCGCGACGCCGCGATTCTCAGCGAGCTTCACCGCCTCACCGGTAATGTGGTGTGCCTCGCGGAAGGGAATGTCGGCTTCGCGAACCAGCCAGTCGGCAAGGTCGGTGGCGGTGGCGAAGCCGGCCTCGGCCGCCGCGCGCATCCGCTCGGTGCGGAACCCGCTCTCGGCGATCATGCCCGCCATCGCCGCGAGGCTGAGGTCGAGCAGCCCCGCCGCCTCGAACACCGGCGGCTTGTCGTCCTGCATATCCTTCGAATAGGCGAGCGGGAGCCCCTTCATCGTTACCATCAGGCTGGTGAGCGCGCCCACGATCCGGCCCGCGTGCCCGCGCACCAGTTCGGCTGCGTCGGGGTTCTTCTTCTGCGGCATGATCGAGCTGCCGGTGCTGAGCGTATCGGGCAGGCGGATGAAACCGAACGGCTGGCTCGCCCACAGGATCAGCTCTTCCGCGAGGCGGCTGAGATGCAGCGCGCATTGCGCCGCCGCCTGCAGGTAATCGAGGGCGAAATCGCGGTCGCTCACCGAATCGAGACTGTTGGCGGTCGGCCGCGCGAAGCCGAGCGCCCGCGCCGTCGCCTCCCGGTCGATGGGAAAGCCGGTTCCGGCCAACGCCGCGCTGCCCAATGGGCATTCGTCCATCCGCGCGCGGGCATCGGCGAAGCGGGATCGGTCGCGCCGCAGCATCTCGTAATAGGCCATGAGGTGATGGCCAAGCGTCACCGGCTGCGCGGTCTGGAGATGGGTAAAGCCGGGCATGATGCTGCCCGCGTGCTCGCCCGCGCGGGTGACCAGCGCGCGTTGGAGCGCCGCCAGCCCAGCCTCGGCGCGCTCGCAGGCGGCGCGAACCCAGAGGCGAAAGTCCGTCGCGACCTGGTCGTTGCGGCTGCGCGCGGTATGGAGCCGGCCTGCCGCCGGGCCGATGAGCGCGGTCAGCCGGCTCTCGGTGGTCATGTGGATGTCCTCGAGGTTCCAGTCCTCGGGCACGCCGTCCGCTTCGTATTCGGCGGCGATTTCCGCGAGCCCCGCGTCGATGGCCGCCGCGTCTTCGGCGGAGAGGATGCCCTGCGCCGCCAGCATGGCCGCATGGGCGCGGCTGCCGGCTATATCCTCGCGCCACAGCGCCTTGTCGAAAGGGATCGAGGCGTTGATTTCGCGCATGATGGCGCTAGGGCCGGCAGCGAACCTGCCGCCCCACATCTGGTTGGAGCCTGCCGTCTTGTCCCGATTGTCGTCCACTATTGCCGTCGCCTTCGTCCTGCTGCTGGCGGGCTGCGATAAGGGCGGCACCGATGCTGTGCAAGGCAACCCCGCCGCGACCGCGGCCGCCGTCGCCACGCCCGAGGCGAAGGCCAAGGGCGTCGCCGCCATCGACCGCAGCCACGCGGGCGAGCCGATGCCCGCGTTCGACCTGCTGATGCCCGCGACGAAGACGCCCTTCGACAAGGCGGACATTGCGGGCAAGCCGGTGTTGCTCAACCTCTGGGCCACCTGGTGCGCGCCCTGCGTCAAAGAAATGCCGCTGCTGGAGGCGCTGGCGGGGGAGGAGCGCGACCTCTACGTCCTCACCGCCAGCCAGGATCTCGGCGAACCCGAAAAGGTGCTCGCCTTTTTCGAGAAGGAGAAGTTCCAGCGCATCAAGCCCTGGCTCGATCGCGAAGGCGCGCTGGGCTTTCAGTTCGGCGGCGGCCTGCCGGTAAGCGTGCTCTACGATGCGTCAGGCAAGGAGGTGTGGCGCGTGACCGGCGACCTCGACTGGGCCGATCCGGAGGTGAGGGGAGCGGTGGACGAGGCGTTTGAGGCGGGTTAGGGGTCAGACCGGGCTGGGACCCAAACCCCGTTCGTGTGGGGTGAATGGTGGGCGCTGACGGGCTCGAACCGCCGACCCTCTCGGTGTAAACGAGATGCTCTACCAACTGAGCTAAGCGCCCCACGGCCTGTATCGTTTCGCGACAGGACGGGTGAGCGGCTCATAGCGGGGCAGACGGCAAAAGCAACGGTGGCGCTGGCGCGTCAGCGCGCGGGCAGCTAACCGCGCATCCAATGGCAGCAAAGCATATCACGGTCCTCGCCACGGGCGGGACCATCGCGGGGCGCGGGGCGCGGGGGCTGGGCCGCGCCTATGTGCCCGGGCAGATCGGCATTGCCGAAATGGCGGCGGAGGTGCGCGCGCTCGGCATCGATGCGGAATTGAGCTCGGTCGATATCGCCGCCATCGGCTCGCAGGACATCGGCTGGACGGAGTGGGATCGGCTCTACGGCTACATCAAGGCGGCGCTCAACGATCCGGGCGTCGACGGTATCATTGTCACCCACGGCACCGACAGCGCGGAGGAGACGGCGCTGCTGCTCGACCTGACGCTGCCCGCCGATACGCCGCTGGTCCTCGTCGGCGCGATGCGGCCTGCCGATGCGGTCGGCAGCGACGGGATGCGCAATTTCGCCAATGCGGTGCGAACCGCGAGCGACCCGGCGGCGGGTGGGCGCGGGGTGATGGTGGTGATGGGCGACCAGGTCTTCGCCGCCAGCGACGTGCGCAAGGCCGCGACCAGCCATATCGACGCCTTCCGCGGCTTTCCGCGCGGGCCGATCGCCAATGTGACGCCCGCCTCGCTCGACTGGTTCGGCCCGCCGCCGAGGACGGGCGAGGGCGCGCGGTTCGACTGGCCGCAGACGCTGCCGCAGGTCGATGTCCTGATGGCCTACGCGGGGATGAGCCCGTGCACTGTCGATGCGCTGCTGCAATGCGGAGCGACCGGGCTGGTGCTGGCGGGTATGGGCGCGGGCAATGCGCCCGGCCCGGTGCTCGATGCGCTTGCCGATGCGGTACGCGGCGGCGTGCCGGTGGTGCGCGCGAGCCGGGTCGACCAGGGCTATGTCGACCGCAACCTCGAGGTGGACGACGATGCCCGCGGCTTCGTCGCCGCGCGGTCCTATGGCCCCGCGAAGGCGCGGATATTGCTGCAACTGCTGATCGCGAGCGGGATCACCGATCCGCTCGCGATGCAGGTCCATTTCGACCGGCGGTAATCGGACCCGCCTTCGTCATTCCCGCGCAGGCGGGAATCGACCTCCAGCATTGGGCCACGGACCTCCGCCTGCGCGGGGGTGACGATGGTCGAGCAATCACGGGGTGACGAGATATTTCTCGCCCGTCCGCATCGCGCGGTAATCGATCGCCGCCTCCTTGGTCAGCATCTCTTCCAGGGTGACCTTGCGCTTGTAATGGCTCGCGAAGGTGGTGGTAAGTTCCGACAGCACGCGCTGGCGCATCCGCGCCGCAGTTTCGATGCCCGCCTTCATCAGGAAGGGGAACAGCAGCCAGCCCGACAGCGTGAAGCCGAAGCCGTAGGAGGGCGTCAGGATCGTCGGACCCAGGTCGAGGCGGCCGTAGATGTACATCTTCTTCGCCTGGTTCGAGCCGTAGCGGCTGTATTCGGTCATCCGGCTCACCGCGACCTGCTCCATCGCCTTGAAGCAGCTGTCGACCGAAGTGCCGCCGCCGATCGGGTCGAAGCCGAGGAAGGCGCCGGTGGCGTCGATGGCGGCGCGCAGATCGGCCATGAAGCTTGGCTGCGAGCTGTCGACGACGTGCTGCGCGCCGAGGCCGCGGAGCAGTTCCGCCTGCTCGGGCTTGCGCACCACATTGACCAGCTCGATCCCGTCCGCGGCGCAGATCTTGACCAGCATCTGGCCGAGGTTGGAGGCGGCGGCGCAGTGGATCATCGCGCGCTGGCCCTCCATCCGCGCGGTTTCGGCAAAGCCCAGCGCGGTCATCGGATTGACGAAGCTGGAGGCACCCGCCTCCGAGCTGTGCTCGCCCAGGGGCAGGCACATGGCGGCGTCGGCGAGGGCATATTCGCTGAAGGCATTGCCGGGCACGCAGGCCACCCGCTGGCCGATAAGCGCCTGCGCCGTCGCGCTCTCGCCCGCCGCGACCACCGTGCCCGCGCCCTCGTTGCCGGCCGGCATACGCTGGCCGTGGCGGCCCTTGGCGGCGGCGGCGAAGGGCTCGGGCATTTTCGCGACGATCTTGCCAAGCGAATAAGTCGCGTTTTCGAGATCGGCGGCCCCAAACAGCAGCGCGAGGTCGCTGGGGTTGATCGGGGCGGCCTCCATGCGGACGAGGACCTGGTTGCCGGTCGGCGCGGGAAAGGTGCTCTCGGCGATCTCGACCGTCAGCGTGCCGTTGGCCTCCAGAGTGGTGAAAAGCTGCTTGCCGGTGGTCATCGATGGCTCCTCTCGCGGGTCGGTTGTGATTTGAAACGGCACTAACCCGCGGCTGGCCTCAGGGATAGGTAGCGGCGACGAAATAGAGCCCGTGCGGCGGCGCGTTGAGGCCGAGTGCGGCGCGGTCCCCGGCCGCGAGCGCCTGGCCCACCTGCTCGACCGGCCACCGCCCCATGCCTACAAGCGCGAGGCAGCCGACCATGCTGCGCACCTGGTGATGGAGGAAGCTGCGCGCGTCAGCGTGGATGTGCACCTCCTCGCCCCAAAGTGTTTTGGCCCTCTCCACGTCGAGTCGGTCGAGCGTCTTGACGGGGCTCGCCGCCTGGCACTGGACCGATCGGAAGGTGGTGAAATCATGGAGTCCCACCAGCGCCTGCGCGGCGCGGTGCATCGCCTCGGCATCGAGGGGCCGCGCCACGTGCCAGACGCGGTTCGCATCCAGCACCGGCGGCGCGCGGCGGTTCGCTATGCGGTAGAGGTAGCTGCGCCCGGTGCAGGAGAAACGCGCGTGCCAGTCGTCGGCCACCGCCTCGCAATGCGTCACGGCGATGGGGGCAGCCCGGAGATGGGCGTTGAGGGCCTCCATCAGCCGGAAGGCGGCGATGGGCTTTGCGATATCGAGATGGCTTCGCATCGCCAGCGCGTGGACGCCGGTGTCGGTGCGCCCGGCGCTGTGGAGCGTGACCGCCTCGCCCGTCACCCGCTCCGCCGCCTCCTCGACCGCTTGCTGCACGCTCGGACCTGTCGCCTGCCGCTGGAGACCGACGAAGGGCGTGCCGTCGAATTCGAGGGTGAGCGCGAAGCGGGTCATGGGCTGCCCCTATCCGTTCGTGTCGAGCGAAGTCGAGACATCTTCGCGCCCGCGCCTCTCGACTTCGCTCGAGGCGAACGGAGGTCAGGAGAGCACGGTTCCCGCCGGGATCGGCTTGCCGCGCAGCAGGGCGGCGGTTTCCATTGCCGGCTTGCCCCCGCGCTGCACGGTAAGCAGGCGCAGCGCGCCTGAGCCGGTGGCCACCGTCAGGTGGTCGTCCAGGACTGTGCCGGATGCCCCCGCGCCGTCCGCGACCTCTGCCGCCAGCACGCGGTAGCGTTCGCCCTGGTGCTCGAAGAAGGCGCCGGGAGCAGGAGCGAAGGCGCGCACCTGCCGCTCGATCGCCTCGGCGGGCTGCGCCCAGTCGATGCGGCTTTCCGCCTTGTCGATCTTCCTGGCATAGGTGACGCTGTCCTCGGGCTGGGGCACTGCATGGAGCATCTCAAGTTCGGTTAGCGTGCCGACCATGAGCTGCGCGCCGAGTTCGGCCAGCTCCGCCGTCAGCTCGCCCGCGGTCTTGCCCTCGACCTGCACCCGTGCCGTGGCGAGCATGGGGCCAGTGTCGAGCCCGGCCTCCATCTGCATGATCGTGATGCCCGTCTGAGCGTCGCCGGCCAGGATTGCGCGCTGCACCGGCGCCGCGCCGCGCCAGCGCGGCAAGAGGCTCGCATGGACATTGAGGCAGCCCATGCGCGGCGCGTCGAGGATCGCCTGCGGCAGGATCAGCCCATAGGCCGCGACCACTGCCAGATCGGCCCCAAGCGCGGCGAAAGCTGCCTGCTCCTCCGCCGATTTGAGCGAAGTGGGCGAGCGGACTTCCAGATGCCGGATCTCCGCCTCGCGCTGGACGGGGCTTGGCTGCAGCTTCTTGCCCCGACCCGCTGGGCGCGGAGGCTGGGTGTAGACTGCCACGATCTCATGCGCCGCATCGTGCAGCGCGGCCAGCGTCGGTACCGCGAAATCGGGGGTTCCCATGAAGATGATGCGCATGGCGCTTTCGCAGACCTTTCGTGTGAGCGCGCGCGGCCCTATCTGGCGGGGCATGGCATCGCAAGAGATCGAGACCCTTAGTGCCGCGCTTGCCCGGCTTCCCGGCCTGGGGCCCCGCTCGGCCCGGCGCGCGGTGCTGTGGTTGGTGAAACGCCGCGACCAGGCGCTGCCCGTGCTGCTGGAGGCGCTGGAGGCGGTGCGCGACACGCTGGTCGAGTGCGAGACCTGCGGCAATGTCGATACCCGCAACCCCTGCGCGATCTGCGCCGACCCGCGCCGCGATGCGAAATCGATCTGCGTGGTCGAGGATGTCGCCGACCTCTGGGCGCTCGATCGGGCCAAGCTGTTCACTGGCACCTACCACGTGCTCGGCGGGCGGCTGTCGGCGCTGGACGGGGTGGGGCCGGAAGACCTCGCCATCGCCGCCCTGCTGGCGCGGGTCGAGGCGGGCGGAATCGACGAGGTGGTCCTCGCCATGAACGCCACGCTCGAAGGCCAGACCACCGCGCATTACCTTGCCGAGCGGCTGGAAGGCCTGCCCGTCCGCATCACGCAGCTCGCCCACGGCCTGCCGGTGGGCGGCGAGCTGGACTATCTTGACGAGGGTACGCTCGCGCAGGCGCTGAGGGCGCGACGGCCGGTGGCCTGACTACTGGCGTCGCACACCCTCCCCCAGCCCCTCCCTCAAGGGAGGGGAGCGAGACTTGCCAGCTTGCTGGCTAGCCGCAGCGGGGTGGGTTTCCGAGCGTTGTAATTCGCGCCGCTCAAGCCTACATCGCCCGCATGGCCATCCGTGAAATTCTCGAGGTGCCGGACCCCCGGCTAAAGATCGTCTCGTCCCCCGTCACCGCGTTCGATGAGGAGCTTCGCACCCTCGTCGCCGATATGTTCGAGACGATGTACGATGCCCCCGGCATCGGCCTCGCCGCGATCCAGGTGGGCGTGCCCAAGCGGGTGCTGGTGATCGATCTCCAGCCTGACGACCCCAACGCCGAGCCCGAGGAATGCCACCACGACGGGCACAAGCACTATCACCAGCCCACTATCAAGCAGCCGCGCGTGTTCGTGAATCCGGAAATTCTCGATCCCGCGGAGGAGCTGGCGACCTACCAGGAAGGCTGTCTGTCGGTCCCCGAGATCTACGCCGACGTCGATCGCCCCGCCACCTGCCGCGTCCGCTACCAGGACCTGGACGGCAAGGTCCACGAGGAGGAACTGGACGGGCTGATGGCAACCTGCCTCCAGCACGAAATGGACCATCTTGAGGGCATTCTGTTCATCGACCACCTCAGCCGGCTGAAGCGGCAGATGGCGCTCAAGAAGCTGCAGAAGCTGCGGCAGGCGGCGTAATCCCCACAATCCACATCCAGTTTGGACCGTCAGGCTTGGAATGTTGGATCTGATCTGGCATGTTCCCCCTCCGTTCTACGAGGGAGATGCGTTACGATTCGCTGAGACGCCGGAGGGCGATTAAGCTCCACACCGAGTTGATGCAAACGCATACGCGCGGGCGAACTGACGCTAGTAGGGCCAAGCCGCATAAAGTCCGACAAGAGACGGTGGTCATGCGGGTCTGAAGACGTAGATCTTCGTTCCAAAGCTTCCCTGCACGCATCTCTCGTTCTCACACGCACACACGGAGTGATGGACATGGATTGTCCTCCCCACGTGCTGCGCTGGATCGAAGATCTCTGCTACTGGGTCTTGCTGTCTACGGACGGCAAATCCTGTTTGTGCCAATCCCAAGTCGGCTTCTCGACCGAGGACGAAGCAGAGGCAAATTTTCGTTGGTGGTACGCCACCTGAACGACCCAGCTGCATGGTGGCGTGCGCACAACCCGTCACCAGTTGCAGCGGAGTATCTCGCTATGGACACCGCAGTTCTCGGTCTTTTTGTCGGCACCGCAGGGAGGGGGGAACGCTCCGCCGCGAACGGCCACTTTTCTTCTCTTGGACCGTGTAACACATGGCCCATGTCCTACACTTCGGGCGCGATTTGATGGAGCCGCTGGCACTGGTGCTCTTGCTCGTCGCGCTGCTTGTCGGGGCGGGTCTTGGGTGGTTCTTCGGCTCGTGGCCCGTGGCCGAATGGCGCGCGCGGTTCGAGGCGCGGGACGGGGAAGCGCGCGAGCTTGACGGCAAGTTTCGCGAGGCGATCGTCAATCTAGCTGCGGAGCGCAAGACTGCCGAGCGCGTGGAACAGGTCGAGCGGGAGCTGGGCGAACTGCGCGCCGAGAACGCTCGGTTCGCCGCCGAACGCGCCGGGTTCGACGAGCAGAAGCGCCTGCTGGAGGAGAGCCGCGCGAACCTGCTCAAGGAATTCGAGAACACTGGGGCGCGCGTGCTGGGCGCGGCGCAGGAGAAGCTGCTCGCCGCCGCCACCGAACGGCTCGGCCATTCGGAGAAGGCGAGCGAGGAGAAAATCCGCGCCCTGCTCTCCCCGGTGGGCGAGCGGCTGGCGAAATACGAGGCGCAGGTGGAGGCACTGGAGGCCAAGCGCGTCGATGCCTTCGGCCAGCTCACCGGTCTCATCGAATCGATGAAGGCGGGGCAGGAGGAAGTCCGGCGCGAGGCGCAGCGGCTCGGCAACAGCCTCACCAACGCCCCCAAGGCGCGCGGCCGCTGGGGCGAGCGGGCGCTTCAGAACGTGCTCGAGCAGTGCGGGCTTGCCGAGCACACCGACTTCCACCTCGAACACTCGATGGATACGGAGGAAGGGCGGCTGCGCCCCGATGCCATCGTCCGCGTGCCCGGCCAGAAGAAGCTGGTGATCGACGCCAAGGTCTCGCTCAACGCCTACCAGGCGGCGTTCGAGGCGGACAATGATGCCGACAAGGCGCGGCACCTCGACCTCCACGCGCGCGCGATGAAGAACCACGTCCAGACGCTGGGCTCAAAAAGCTACCAGAGCCAGTTCGACGACGCGCCCGACTATGTGGTGATGTTCGTCCCCGGCGAGCATTTCGTCGCCGCCGCGCTGGAGGCGGACCCCGAATTGTGGGACTTCGCCTTTCGCAACAAGGTGCTGCTGGCGACCCCCACCAATCTCGTCGCCATCGCGCGCACCGTGGCGCAGGTCTGGCGGCAGGACACCATCGCGCGCGAAGCGATCGAAATCGGCAAGGCCGGGGCGGAGCTCTACGACCGCCTCGCCGTCGCCGCCGAGCATCTGAAGCGCGTCGGCGGTGGGCTCGAAAGCGCGGTCAGCAACTACAACAAGTTCGTCGGCAGTTTCGAACGCAACGTCCTCAGTTCAGGACGCCGCCTCGCCGACAAGGGCATCGAGATTGGCAAGCGCGAGATCGAGGCGGTGCCGCTGGTGGAAAGCGCGCCCCGTTACACCGTCGGCGACGCGCCGGAACTCGAGGACGGGCGCGAGGCGGTGGAATGAGGTTTAGGGCTGGAGCTTTGCCAGCACTTCATACCCCAGCACCGCCGCCGCCACCGCGGCGTTGAGGCTGTCGGCGCGGCCCTTCATCGGCATGGTGACACGCAGGTCGCAGGCAGTCTCGTAGTCCTCGGGCAGCCCGCGGCTCTCGTTGCCGACCATCACGAAACAGGGCGCTGCATAGGGGGCGCCGCGATAGGGGCGGGCATCGCGCAGGCTCGCCGCGACGAGTTGGCCGGGCGCGCCGCGCAGCCACGGCAGGAACTCGCTCCACTCCGCGCGCGCGATGCTCTGCGTGAACACCGCTCCCATGCTGGCCCGCACCGCCTCGACGCCGAACGGGTCGGCGCAGTCGTCGATCAGGATAAGCCCGCCCGCACCGATGGCATCGCCGGTGCGCAGCATGGTGCCGAGATTGCCGGGGTCGCGCAGGGCCTGGGCGACCAGCCAGATGTCGGCGCCGGTCCGGTCGAGCGCGGCGAGGGTGGTGTCGAACTCGGCGAACACGCCCGCCACTCCCTGCGGATTGTCCTTGCCGGTGATCTTGGAAAGGATGTCCGGCGTCGTCTCCAGCACCTCGCCGCCCACCGCCTCCACCGCGCCTTCCAGCTCGGCGAGGAGCGGATGCGGATCGCGCTCCGTCGAGAGCACCAGTATCTCCGGCACATGGCCGTTTTCGCGGGCGTCGGTCAGCAGCCGGAGCCCTTCGGCGAGGAAGCGCCCCGCGGCCTTGCGATGCTTCTTCTCGCGCAGGGCCCGGATCGCCTTGATGGCGGGGTTGGAAAAGCCGGTGATCTGGCGGCGCATTCTCGTCGTCAACCTCCGTTCGCTTCGAGCGAAGTCGAGAAGCGTGTTTCGACTGCGCTCGACACGAAGGGTGCTCGGGTCAAGTGGCTAGTCCTCGCCGAAGCCGTCCTCGACCATCGCGCAGAGCCGTTCGAGCACGGCGTCGCGATCCTCGCCGGTCACGATCACCTCGATGGTATCGCCCTTGGCGGCACCGAGCATCATCAGCCCGAGGATCGAGCCTCCCGCCGCCTCGTTGCCCCCCTTGGCGACGCGGACGGCGGTCGTATCGCCCAGTTCGGCGACGGCGGTGACGAACTTGGCGCTGGCGCGCGCGTGCAGCCCGCGCTGGTTGACCACGGTAAGGCTGCGCCGCGCCTCGCTCAAGAGGCGGCTTTCCGCGGCGCATCGACCTGGCCGAGGAACTCGCTTGCAACGGTGATATAGTTACGCCCGGCTGCCTGCGCGGCGTGGACCGCGTCGGTCACGCTCATTGCCTTGCGCGCCCCGGCGAGGCGGATCAGCATCGGCAGGTTGATCCCGGCGATGACCTCGATCCGGCCAGTCTCGAGCAGCGAGATCGCGAGGTTCGACGGGGTGCCGCCGAACAGATCGGTGAGGATGATCGCGCCGCTGCCGCTATCCACCGCGGCAATGGCGTCGGCGATATCCTGGCGGCGCTGCTCCATGTCGTCGCTGGGCCCGATGCAGATGGTGGCGACCGCCTGCTGACCGCCGACGACATGCTCCATCGCCTCGACGAAATACTCGGCGAGGCGGCCATGAGTGACCAGGATAAGGCCGATCATGCGGGAGCGATTCCTGGGACGGGGGGAGTGGCGGTCATGGCGCGCTGCGGCGTGGACATCAGGGGCGCGGGACTAGGCGCGGCGGGGGCGCGAAGTCAACCGCCCTGCGCCGGGTCGCCCTCGTGCGGGACAGTCGCGGAGGCGGCGGCGAGATTGCGATGGATGACGCTCGGCCGGTAGCCAGCCTCGCGCAGGGCATCCGCCATCCGCTCCGCGGCGAAGACGGAGCGGTGCTTGCCACCGGTGCACCCGAAGGCGATGGTCAGGTAGGCCCGGCCCTGCTCGGCGTAGCGGGGCACGAGATCGAGCACGAGGTCGCGGATGCGCGCGAAGGCGGGGGCGAAGCCAGGGTCCGCCTCGATATGCGCGCCGACCGCCGGATCGAGCCCGGTCTGCGGGCGCAGCACCGGGTCCCAGTGCGGGTTATCGAGGAAGCGCATGTCGAAGACGAGATCGGCGATCGGCGGCATCCCGCGCGCGAAGCCGAAGCTCACCACGGTCAGCGTCATGGCCTTGTGGACGTTATCGCCAAACTGGTTGCGAATGACCTGCTGAAGGTCGTTCGCGCTGTGGCGCGTGGTGTCGATCACCACCTCGGCCCGCGCGCGCAGCGGCTCGAGCAGCTCGCGTTCGGCCTTGATGCCATCGGTAACCGGCCGCCCCCGCGCGAGCGGATGGGGGCGGCGGGTCTCGTTGTAGCGACGCTCGATCTCGCCGCTCGTGGCGTCGAGAAACAGCACGCTCGGGTCGACCCCCCGCGCGCGCAGCGCATCGACGAGGCGAAGGATCTTGGCGGGATCATAGCCGCGGGTCCGCGAATCGACCCCGATGGCGAGCGGCGTGTCGGCGATCGGCGCCAGCGCGCGCAGGTTCTCCAGCAGGCGCACAGGGGCGTTGTCGATGGTCTCCCAGCCGAGGTCCTCCAGCGCGCCGAGCACGGTCGACTTGCCTGCGCCGGACATGCCGGTGACGATCAGCACGCGCGGACTGGAAAGGGTCGATTCGCTCTTCATCCTGCCCGCC
>JAJYQP010000013.1 GCA_021794525.1 Pseudomonadota bacterium
CGGCGATCCGGCGCTGGCTTGCAGCCGCGCGCCGCGCTGCGCCGCCGATTACCAGAGCAAGGTTTCGGGCCCGCTGCTCGACCGCATCGACCTTCACGTGGAGGTCGATCCCGTCAGCGCGGCCGATCTCACCCTTCCCCTACCTGCCGAGGGGAGCGCCGAGGTCGCCGCGCGCATCGCCACTGCAAGGGCAGTGCAAACGGCACGCTTCGGCGAAACGGGCGCGCGCACGAATGCCGAACTGGAAGGCGCGGCGCTGGAGACTTTCGCCACCCCCGACGAACCGGGCAAGGCGCTGCTGATGCAGGCCGCGCAGGCGATGCGGCTGTCGGCGCGCGGTTACACGCGGATGCTCCGCGTCGCCCGAACCATCGCCGACCTTGCGGGCGCCGAGCAAATGGGCCGCATTCACATCGCGGAGGCGCTCAGCTACCGGCGGCAAGCACCTCGGGCTTAAGCGGTCATCATGAGAAAATCTGTTTGGACTCCGCTCACTTTGGCAGGGATGCTTTTGTCTTCCTGCAGTCCGCCGCCAGCCAAAAATGTCGGACGAAGAATTAGCGCTCCTGCACAAGGAGCTTCCCGGAATGACGCATTCGTGCGTCAACAAGGTGCGTGCCAGGGGAGTTGAGGCCTTTCCTCTTCATACTGAGGACTGCTTCGCGATGAATTTGCCTCGCAAGTGGCGTGGGCTTTGGTCGCGCGGCTTTGAGTGGTCGCGATTTTGTTCGGAACCGGCACGAACGTGTGACGACCGTACGCCCGGAGCGAGGATTTGGTTGTCTCCCGCCAAGAACTTTGAAGGGTCACTACCCACCAAGAATTTTGACTTGGATCTACAGTTCTACCGAATTGAGTTCATAGGGCGACGCACGGCCTACCGGGGCGCCCACGGCCATCTCGGCGCATCGGAGCACGCAATCGTCGTGGACCGACTGCTTTCGATCAGACCGGTTATGCCCGAGAGACGTGACGCGGACATCGCAAATTAGCTACGTTGTGTGTCGATAAGCGACGTCGCAGTCTCAGACCCCCACGGCCTCACCAAGGTCCAGCTTGATCGGCGTTGTCCGGTGCTCCTCGGCGCCTTCGAACTTCTTGAGGAAGTCCTCGATCGGCACGGCCTGGCTGCGGTCGACCATCGGGTTGCGGGCCTCGGTCTCGATGGCGTGCAGGTCGCCCTCGGTCATGCGGACGTGGAGATAGGGTTCCCAGACATCGCCATAGGCGGCCTTCTGGTACCACACGTCGAGCACGTCGTAGCTCGCCCAGCGGCCGCCCGGTTCCTGCAGGCGCAGACCCTCGCCGATCCGGGGGACGACGACCGTCTTTAGCCGGAACACCGTCTGGTAGGTCTCGTTCTGGATTTCGACTTCGATCACGCACGCATCCCGTAATGGCCAATGCCGGGAGCCCGAAGCGGGCAGGTGAACGAATCTATGACAGCAAAGCGTTGACGCGAATTTAACGATGACGTCACGCCGCCGGTGACGTCATTCATTGGCGTAGGGCGTGTTCCTCACGAGGTGGCGGCTGTAATCGGGCGCCCCGTCGCTCCACCATGGGGCGCCGCGTTCTCCCAGAGCCACCTTGGCCGCATGGACGCGGGCGCGCGCCGCGGCTTCCCCGGCAGCATCGCCACGCCGCAGCGCCGCGCCGACGTCACGGCGTGCCGCCATCAGCTCCTTCGCCAGCTGTGCGCGCTGTTCGTCCGGAAGGCCGGGATTGGCCGCGCGCCAGAGCCGGCCGCGCACGATGACGTAGCGGCCGTCGGGCGTACGGTCGGGAGGTGCGTTCAGGCGGTCTTCCGAGCAGCGTCGAACTCGCCCACGGAGCCGACGTTCTCCTTCTCGACCCAGCACAGGTCGTGCTTGTCGAGAACGCGGCCATCGTGCGCGAGAATCGACACCTTGCCGATCGGCATCCGGTCGCGCTCATCGACGAGCACCGGGTTCTCGACGATCTCGGCGGTGTATTTTTGCCCCCACTGCCGCAGCGCGATCATGGCGGGGAGGAGGTCCAGCCCCTTCTCGGTGAGGCGATACTCGATCTTGCGGCGGTCTTCGGCAATGGGCTGACGGATCAGGATGCCATGCTCGACCAGCTTCGCGAGCCGGTTCGACAGGATGTTGCGCGCGATGCCCAGCTCGCTGAGGAACTCCTCGAAGTGATAGACCCCGTTGAAACTGGCGCGCAGGATCATGAAGCTCCAGCGCTCGCCCATCACCTCCAGCGCCTGCGGCAGGCCGCATTCGGTCAGGTCCCGCAAGGGTTCGCGCAATTTGCCCATCGGTATCGTCTCCTCCGGGTGTGGTAGCCCCAAACCGGGCGAATGACAAAAAGGTTTCAACGGATCAGTTTTCAGTTGCAACTAAAAATCTATCGGAGTAGGTGGTGATTCGCAACTGATTGCAAATAGCAACCTAGATTGCAGCATGAGCAACCGCTCCTGCGCTTCATGCACTGCAAAAAGGACCGAACCGATGTCTCTCCTTGCCTCCACCCCCGGAACCCGGCTCGGCAGCCTCGGCGCGCTCGGGATGGCACTCACCTGGACGGCGCTGACCTTCGGCACCGCAATCGCCCCCGCGCCCGCCAATGCGCAGGCCCCGACCGGCGCCTACTATCGCGCCGAGCTGGTCCAGCCGGTCACCGACGCGCGCATCATCGCCGGCGATCTCGTCTGGGCCTGCGAGGGCACCAGCTGCGTCGCCAGGAAGGGCACCAGCCGCCCGCTGCGCATCTGCCGCGAAGTCAACCGCAAGCTCGGCCAAGTCGCCAGCTTCACCGCCAAGGGCGAGGCGCTTCCCGCCGAAGACCTGGCGAAGTGCAACGGCTGACCTGCCGCCCCCTCTGTCCCGCCCCTCTCCATCAGGCGGACCCGACTGCCCCTGGCGCGACCCGCGCCGGGGGCATTTTTTATGGGGCGAGGAGATTGCGGGCGACGAGGTCGGCCCGGAGCTTCGGCGCGTCCGCGAAATGGTGCGCCTGCCAGCCGCAGGCCCGCGCACCTTCCACATTGGCGAGGTTGTCGTCGATGAAGAGCATCGCCGCCGGTGCATATCCGAAGCGCCGCTCGGCGAGCGCGTAGATCGCCGGATCGGGCTTCACCAGCTTTTCCTCTCCCGAGACCACGACGTCGCTGAAGTGATCGAAGATCGGGGCGGTCGGCCGGAAGGCGGCCCAGAACTCGGCGCCGAAATTGGTGATCGCATAGAGGGGCACCCCGCGGGCGTGGAGCGCCTCGACGATCTCGAGGCTTCCGGGCACGGGGCCGGGGATCGTCTCGTTGAACCGCTCGGCATAGGCCAGCAGGAACCGCTCGGCCTGCGGGAACTGCGCGATCCGTTCAGGCACCATGTCCACGAGCGGGCGTCCGGCATCGTGCTGGAAGTGCCATTCTTCGGTGACGACGTTGCACAGCACGTGGTCGAGCTCGGCGGGATCTTCGGTGAGCTTCTCCATCAGCGCGCCGAGCCGCCACTGGTACAGCACCCGCCCGACATCGAACACGACGGCCTCGATCATTCCGGCACCCTCTAACGCGAACGGCCCGCACTCCTTGGCAGGAGCCGGGCCGGTCAACCATTCGCACCGGGACGCGCCCGGCGAATCGCGTCAGCCCTGGCGGGCCTTGAAGCGACGGTTGGTCTTGTTGATGACGTAGGTGCGGCCGCGACGGCGGATCACGCGGCAATCCCGGTGACGGTCCTTGAGCGACTTCAGGCTGTTACGGATTTTCATGACAATCGAGACCTACAAATAGTTACGCGCCGGAAGCGGCTTCCGACGCGTCCAAAACAGGCGCGCCCGTTAGCCGCGCAGGCCCGCAAGGTCAAGTGTTTCGGCGCATCTCCGCCAGCCTGCGCTCCCAGGCGAGGGCGTGGGTGACGATCGCTTCCAGATCGTCATGACGCGGCGCCCATCCCGTCACCGCCCGCACACGTGAGGGGTCGGAGATGAGCGAGGGCACATCGCCCGCCCGCCGCGGCTCCTGCACGCGCTTGACCGCGGTGCCGGTCGCCCGGTCGACCGCATCGAGAACCTCGAGCACCGAAAAGCCGCGACCGTAGCCGACGTTCATGGTCAGGCTGCGCTCCGGCTCCGCGATCAGGGCCTCCAGCGCCAGCACATGGGCGGCGGCGAGGTCGGAGACGTGGATGTAGTCGCGGATACCGGTGCCGTCGGGCGTGGGGTAGTCGTCGCCGAACACGCTGACATGGTCGCGCTTGCCCGTCACCGCCTCCACCGCGACCTTGATGAGGTGCGTCGCCCCCGCGGTCGACTGGCCCGAACGCGCCTGCGGATCGGCACCGCAGACGTTGAAATAGCGCAGCACGCAGTGGTTCAGCGCATGGGCCCGGCTGACGTCGGCGAGGATGCGCTCGGTCATCAGCTTGCTCATGCCATAGGGATTGACCGGGCTCAGCGGATCGTCCTCGGTCAGCGGCTTGATCTCCGGCTCGCCATAGACGGTCGCGGTCGAGCTGAAGAGGAAATGCGGCACCCCGGCCTCGACCGCGGCGGCGATCAGCGTCCGGCTCTTCGAAGTGTTGTTGTCGTAGTACTTGAGCGGGTTCGCGACCGATTCCGGCACCACGATGGAGCCGGCGAAATGCATGATCGCCTGCGTGCCCTGCTGGGCGAAGATCCGCGCGAGCAGCTTCGTATCGGCAATGTCGCCCTCGTAGAAGGTCACGCCTTCGGGCACGGCCCAGCGGAACCCGGTCGAAAGGTCGTCCAGCACCGCCACCGGCCAGCCCGCATCGGTCAGCGCCAGCACCGCGTGACTGCCGATATAGCCCGCTCCGCCGGTGACGAGCACCGGTACCTTCTCGATTTGGCTCATGGCCCGCGCCGCTAGCATGGTGAGGCTCCCAACCCAAGCGGAGGCTTTTCGCGGATAGTTGCGTTATACCGGGGGGGAGAGTCGCCAGAGAGGAAATTCGCCATGCGCCACGCCCTGCTCGCTTTCGCCCCGCTGGTCCTGCTCACGGCCTGTGCAACGCCCCAGGGTCCGATCGAGGTTACCCGCTTCGTCGGCCCCGATGCCTCCGCCCGCCTGGGACAGGGCACCGCCTTCGTGGAGGCCGCGCCCGGCGCGCCCGACGGGCTTGAGGCCGCGCCGTACAAGGCAGCGGTCGCGGCGGAGCTGGTTCGACTGGGCTACCGCGAGACGACCCGCGCCGACGCTTCACAGATCGCGCAGCTTCGCATCGAGCGCTTCACCGAGACGCCCGAGGGCCGCCGCAGCCCGGTGAACGTCGGTGTCGGCGGCTCGACCGGCTCCTATGGCTCAGGCGTCGGAGTGGGCATCGGCATCGATCTCGGCGGCGGGCCGAAGCCCACGACGGGAACGCAACTCGGCGTGACACTGCGCGACGCAGGCGATGGGCACGCCCTGTGGGAAGGCCGCGCCGAGATCGCCACCACCGACAAGTCCCCCCTTGCGGAGCGGACGCGAAACGCCCAAGCGCTCGCCGCGGCGCTGTTCCGGGACTTTCCGGGGCGCAATGGTGAAACGGTGCAGGTGAAACCCGAGTGAGCAAAAACGTGAGCGACGTCAGGATCGACGCGCAGTTCGACAGCGGCAATATCGAGGTTCTGGAAATCGCCGGCGCCAGCGCGAAGCTGGCCATTCCGCGCGACCACATGAGCGAATTCAGGCAGTGGTTCCACTTCCGCGTCTCGGGCGCGAAGGGCCGCGAGCTGACCCTGCGCATCACCGGGCTTGCCGACAGCGCCTATCCCGACGGCTGGCCCGGCTACCAGGCCGTGGTGTCGGAGGACCGGCATTTCTGGGGCCGCGTCGCGGACACTTCCTATGACCAGGACGCGGACGGCGGGACGCTGACGATCCGTTATGCGCCCGAAGGCAACATCGCCTTCTTCGCCTACTTCGCGCCCTATTCGATGGAGAGGCACCACGATCTCGTGGCCGAGGCCGCTGCTTCCCCCGGCGTCGAGCACCGCGTGCTCGGTACCACGCTCGACGGCCAGCCTATCGACTGCCTGGAACTGGGCGAGGGCACGACGCAGGTCTGGCTCTATGCCCGCCAGCATCCGGGCGAAAGCATGGCCGAATGGTGGATGGAAGGCGCGCTCGAAGTGCTGACCGATCCGGCCGATCCGGTCGCGATGGGTCTCCGCAAGGTCTGCCGTTTCCACGTCGTGCCGAACTGCAACCCCGACGGCTCGCGACGCGGCCATTTGCGCACCAATGCCGTGGGCGTGAACCTCAACCGCGAATGGCACGAGCCGAGCGCGGAGAAATCGCCCGAGGTGCTCGCGATCCGCAATGCGATGGACGAGACCGGCGTCGATTTCGCGATGGACGTCCACGGCGATGAGGCGATTCCGGTCGCCTTCCTCGCAGGGTTCGAGGGCATCCCGAGCTGGACCGACGAGCAGGGCGAAGGCTTCTACCGCTACCAGCGCATCCTTGCGCGCCGCACGCCCGATTTCCAGACCGAACAGGGCTATGAGAAGGCGAAGCCCGGCAGCGCGAACCTGACCATGAGCACCAACCAGGTCGCCGAACGCTTCGGCGCGGTCGCGATGACGCTGGAGATGCCGTTCAAGGACAATCCGGCGAACCCCGAACCGGCGCAGGGCTGGAGCCCGGAACGCAGCAAGCTGCTCGCCCGCGACTGCATGGCCGCGCTGCTGGAGTGGCTCGCTGACGGCTGACGGCCGGGCGAGGCGGGTGACACGGGTGACAGGTGTCACCCATGTGTCACCCTTGGGTCGGACCAGCCATCCTGCTGTTATAGAACCGTTTTTCAGGCGAAACGCGGTGTCAGGGTGACAGATTGGCGGTTTGGGCAATGCACTTGCTGACAATCTCGGCAGGGTAGTCGACTCGCGCATCGAAGATGCTTCGACCACATCGGCAACGATGTAGGAAAGTGTTTTTTCGGATTCCCTGCCGCAGCCCTTACACGACCAGCGGGTTCAGAAGCCGCACCGTCCGGGCATCGGCGTCGAGTTCGACCCGCGCGCCGACCGGCAGGCTGAGCTGGTTCGCCACATGGCCGGAATTGAAGCCAGTGATCGCCGGTACGTCGAGCGGCGCGAGATACTGGTCGACGAGGTCGTCCACGGTGAAGCCGGTGTAATCCGGCTCGTCCGCGGTGCAGCGGGTGCACTGGCCGAAGATGACGCCCCCCAGCCCCTCCAGCACGCCGGCCAGCTTCAGCTGCTGGAACATCCGGTCGACGCGGTATTCGGCTTCATTGACATCCTCGAGCAGCAGCACCGCGCCTTTCAGGTCGGGCAGCCAGGGCGTGCCCATCAGCGTGCTGAGGACCGTGAGATTGCCGCCCAGCAGACGCCCCTGCGCCCTTCCGCCCACCAGGGTGCGAGCGGGTCGGCCGGTCTCGGCTTCGACCTCAACGCCGCCCAGGGTGGGCGTGTCGCCCGCGAAGGCGAGCCGCCACAGGCTTTCCCAGCTCGCCTTGCGCCAGCTGCTCATCGCGTTGCCGCCATGGATCGTGGCGAAGCCCGCGCGCGCGGCGAAGGCGAGGTGCAGGCTGGTGACGTCGGAATAGCCGATCAGCAGCCTGGGATTGGCGCGGATCGTGGCCCAGTCGAGCAGCGGCAGGATGCGCGCGCCGCCCCAGCCGCCCTTCACCGCGAACACCGCCTTCACCGCCGGATCGGCGTAGGCCGCGTTGAGATCGGCGGCGCGCTGTTCGTCGGTGCCCGCGAGACAGCCCCAGCGCCCGGCCGCATTGGGGCCGGGTTTGGGCACCAGCCCCATGCCGCGGATCCAGTATTCGGCGCGCTCCAGCCCCTCGTCGCTCGCCAGGGTCGTGGAGGGCGAGACCAGCGCCACGG
>JAJYQP010000049.1 GCA_021794525.1 Pseudomonadota bacterium
AGGCAGGTGGCGCTGTTCCAGTCGGGGGAGGTCGATTACATCGTCGCCACCGATGCCATCGGCATGGGCCTCAATCTCGATGTGAACCACGTCGCCTTCGCGGGGCTCACCAAGTTCGACGGGGTGCGCCAGCGGCGGCTGACACCGGCCGAGATGGCGCAGATCGCGGGCCGCGCGGGTCGCCATCAGCGCGACGGAACATTCGGGACACTCGGCGGAACAGGGCCTGGACGTGGCGAAACCCCCGAATTCACCGAGGAAGAGATTTACGCGATCGAGGAGCATCGTTTCGCGCCGCTGACCCATCTTTTCTGGCGCGAGGCGGACCCGCGCTTCGACAGCCTTGCCACGCTTGTCGGCGATCTCGAGACGCCGCCGCTCGACCCGGTGCTGCGCCTCGCGCCCGAGGCCATCGACCTCGCGACGCTCAAGCGATTGTCCGAGGAGCCGCTCGCCACCGCGATCCGCACGCCCGGACAGGTGCGGCGGTTCTGGGAGGTCTGCTCGCTGCCCGATTTCCGTCAGCGCGGGCCGGACGTCCACGCCCGTTTCGTGGCGCGGCTGTGGGAGGACTTGCAGCAAGGCCACATCGGCGCGGATTTTACCGCCGCGCGGATTGCCGAACTCGACAATGTGAGCGGCGACATCGATACCCTGCAGGGCCGGATCGCCGCGATTCGGAGCTGGGCCTATATCTGCCAGCGACCCGACTGGGTGCTGGCGCGCGACGAGATGGCGGCCCGCGCCCGCGCGGTGGAAGCCCGGCTGTCGGATGCGCTTCACGCGCGGCTGACCGAGAGATTCGTCAATCGAAGGACTGCGCTGTTGATGAAATCGCTGGGACAGGATGCTGCACTGTTGCCCATCGCCGTCGGCGAGGACGGCACGGTCCGGGTGGAAGACGAACTGATCGGCCATCTCGAAGGATTCCGCTTCGTAGTCGATCGCAGCGCCCCTCACGCGGAGGGCAGGATGCTGCTGGCGGCCGCAGAAAAGGCTCTGCCGCGTCTCCTTGCCGAGCGGGCGGAAGGTTTGGCGTCATCGAACCTCGACGGCGTCACCCTGGAAAGCGGCGCGCTGAAGTGGCAGGGGTGGGACCTGGCGAAGCTTCATTTCGCCGCCGGGTCGCTGAAGCCGCGCATCGAGGCCGCGCGCGAGATCACCCTTCTGCCCGATCCGGCGCGCAAAGTGCTGAACGAGGTCATCGAGCGCTGGCTGACAGACAAGATGCAACCGCTCGCCCCGCTGGCCGCGCTGATGGAGGCCTCGCGCGACCCCGCCGCGGGAAGCGAGGCGCGGGCACTGCTGCTGGCGCTCATCGCCGGCCACGGTCTCGCCACGCGCGAGGAGGCGGGGATCGAGCACCTGCCCAAGGACACCCGGCCGTTCCTGCGCAAGACCGGTGTCACCTTCGGCGCGCTCGACATCTTTGCGCCCGCCCTGCTCAAGCCCGCGCCACGCCAGCTGCTCGTCGCACTGGGGATCGAGCGCCGCCCGCTGGAGCCCGCGATGCTGCCGGTCATCGCCGCTACGCGACGGCTCCCCGCAGGCTATCGCCACGCGGGTAGTCAGGCGATCCGGCTCGACCTCGCCGAAAAGATCTTCCGCGCCATGCACGAGCAGCGCATCGCGGTGCAGGGCAAGGACCGCCGCAGGAAATTCCCGCTCGACCTCGCGCTGCCGACCTCGATCGGGCTCGCGCCGGAGAACATCGTCCGCCTGCTGGGTCAGGCAGGCTTCCGTGTCCAGCACGCTCGCCCGCTGGCCGAGGGCGCGTTCGGCCCGCCGCGCCCGGACCTGTGGGAATGGCGCCCACAGCGGCTGCGCCAGCCGCCCCGCAATGCCGCGCCTGCCAGTCCCGAATCTGCGCGTGAGGGGAACGTCTTCGCCGCGCTCGCCGGGCTGATCCGCTAGGTCAGGATGCGGGTCGACCGGCTGCTCTGCAACCTGCGCTTCGCGCGCACCCGCAGTCTTGCCGCCCGCCTCGTCGAGAGCGGCCATTTGCGCCGCAACGGCCTGCGTATTCTGCGCGCCAGCCAGAACATCGCGGTCGGTGACGTGCTGACGATACCGATGGGCCAGCGCGTCCGGCTGATAGAGGTTATCGCCCTCCCGGAAAAACGCGGCCCGGCGCGCGAGGCACAGGCGTGCTACCGGATGCTTGACCAGACCGGCGAAACCGACATAGGCGCGCTGCAACACAAAACCGCCCGAGGGAAAGCCGACCCATGACCTATGTCGTCACCGACGCCTGCATCAAGTGCAAGTACACCGATTGCGTCGAGGTCTGCCCCGTCGACTGCTTCTACGAAGGCGAGAGCATGCTCGTCATCAATCCCAGCGAATGCATCGACTGCGGCGTGTGCGAGCCCGAATGCCCGGCCGAGGCGATCCTTCCCGATACCGAGGACAATCTGGAGCAGTGGCTTGAACTGAATGCCAAATACTCGGCGGAATGGCCCAATATCACCCAGAAGAAGGAGCCACCCGAGGACGCCGACGAGCACAAGGGCGAAGACAACAAGTTCGAGACCTATTTCACGCCCGAACCCGGCGAAGGCGACTGACGGCGCGATTGTCGCTTGCGTACAATTGCGAGTCGCAATTGTGTTGCCGATGTGCTATATAATGTTTCGTCCCGTATCGACCCCTGCGGTACGGCGCCAGAGACTGAAAGGGCAGGATACCCGCCACCCCCGCATTCCGGTCGCCTCGGCAGCCCTTCCCCGGGCTGCCAATTCGGTGTCGCACCCGCTGGAAGGCGCTCCTGTCACGAGTGAAAGGAACGATGCATGGCTAGCAAGGCCGATGCTTTCGACGTTGGTGATTACGTAGTCTATCCCAAGCACGGCGTTGGCCGTGTCATCGAGCTCCAGAGCGAGGAAATCGCCGGAATGAAGCTCGATCTCTATGTTCTCCGCTTCGAGAAGGAACGCATGACGCTGCGCGTTCCGGTCAACAAGGTCGAGGCGATCGGCATGCGCAAGCTGTCGAGCGACAAGACCCTGAAGGAAGCGATGGAGACGCTGAAGGGCAAGCCCAAGGTCAAGCGCACCATGTGGAGCCGCCGGGCCCAGGAATACGAGGCGAAGATCAATTCGGGCGACCTGGTGTCGA
Organism: Pseudomonadota bacterium; assembly: GCA_021794525.1. GTDB lineage: Bacteria > Pseudomonadota > Alphaproteobacteria > Sphingomonadales > Sphingomonadaceae > Qipengyuania. The sequence continues at coordinate 3,118 of JAJYQP010000049.1, forward strand.
TCGCCGAGGTCACCCGTGACCTGTTCCGCCCCGAGGACCAGCCCGAGCAGAGCTATTCGGAACGGCAGATCTTCGAAGCGGCCGCCAGCCGCCTCGCGCGTGAGCTCGCGGCGATGGAGAAGACCGACGAACCGACCGCGCTCGAAAAGATCCTCGCCGTACTGCGCGAACACGCGCCGCAATATTACGAGACGACCGAAGAAGCCTGACCGCTTCGCTCGCGCAAACACCGAAGGGCCGCTCGCAAGGGCGGCCCTTTTTTGCGTCGGCGCGGGAAGTGGCGGCCCCTGCCGACGAGAATGGCACCCCGCTCGACGGGCGACATGCCCGCGGGTTGATCGACACTACTCGCTGTCTTATAACAGCAACACGGTAGATTCAAGCGAGGTGGCGGCATGATCGGTCGGTTCTTCAAGACAATCGCGTCGGTCGCGGCGCTGGGAATCGGCCTCGCCACGGCGGGCTGCGACAATATCAACGTTGCGGTCGGCGACGGCGATTCGGTTCCCCTGAGCGAACTCGACATGAGCGGGGCGGCGCCGACCAAGCTGGTGCTTGCGAGCCGCGACAGGGTCGTTCTCAATGAAGGAAGCAAGCTCGCGATCAAGGTATCCGGCGATCCCGATGCGATCGCGGCGCTGCGCTTCAATCTCGGCGAGGATTCGCTCGGCATCATGCGCGAAAAAGGCTCGAAGGCCGAGGGCAAGGCGCTCGTGTCGGTGACCATGCCCGCTCCGCGCGAAATCGTACTGGCAGGATCGGGCGAGGTCGATGCGCCGGTTCTGGCCGAAAAGGCCAAAGTGAACATGGCGGGCTCCGGCACGGTGCGGGTCGCGAAGGTCGCTGCGGCCAGCCTTGCGGTGAACGTGATGGGATCGGGCAAGCTCGAAGCCGCAGGCGCTGCCGAAAAGCTCGATTTCAATGTCGCTGGGTCGGGCCAGCTCGCCGCGCGCAAGCTCAAGGTCGAGCGCGCGGAAATCAACATCGCCGGATCGGGCGGCGGCGAGTTCGCCTCCGACGGCAAGGTCACCGCCAATGTCGCGGGGTCCGGCGAGGTGACGGTCCATGGCCGCGCCCGGTGCAGGATCAGCGCGTTGGGATCGGGCAAGCTCCACTGCAAGTATGCATCGGGCGACTGGGGCGAGGACGAGGCGCCGAAGGACCCCAAGGCGCCACTCGCACCGCCAGCCCCCAAGGCACCTGACGCACCCGATGCGGGCAACTGATTGCGACGCGCTGCGGGTGCAGTTCATTCCCCGCTAACCCGGCTGGGCTAGACCGCGCGCGGAAAGGGTTCCTCCCATGCGTGCGGTTTCGCTTGTTATCCTCCCGATGACCATGCTCGCCACCGGCTGCGTGGCAAAGACGCTGGTCGATGTCGCAACCCTGCCGGTGCGCGCGGGCGCCAAGGCGGTCGATCTCGCCACCACCAGCCAGTCCGAAGCGGACGAGAAGCGCGGGCGCGAACTGCGCAAGCGCGAGGAACGCCTCGGCGAGCTGGAACGCAGCTACGCAAAGCAGCGCGCGAAGTGCGAGGACGGCAGCGAGGAGGCCTGTGCCGAGGCGCGCGCCACCTATGCCGAGATCGAGGAGCTTCTGCCGACCGTTCCGGTCGAGCCGAATCGCTAGGCCCTCGTCAGCCGTAGGCGCGCAGGAAAAACACCAGCGTCGTCGCGCCGGTCACCAGCAGGGTCCAGGCGCGCACGGCCCCTGGCGATAGCCGCTTGCCGAAGTGTGCGCCCAGCCAGCCGCCCGCCACGGCTCCCGCCAGCATGGGCAGGCACGCCCACCAGCGGACCATTGCGAAGCCGGTGAATGCCAGCGCTGCAGCAAGATTTGCCACCGCCAGCATGGTGGTTCGCAGGGCGAAGAGCTCACGCGGATGGATATTGGCGAGGAGGCCGTAAAGCGCGGTGGTGATCAGGCCCACGCCGCCACCGAAATAGCCGCCATAGATCCCGAGCAATCCCTGCGTCGCCAGCAGCGCCTTGCGACCGATGGTGACGCGGGCGTGCAACCAGTCGGCGGCGCGCTTGCCGAAGACCATGACGGCAAAGGCGAACAACAGCAGCCAGGGAATGATCGCGTCGAAGGTCTCGGTCGGCGTGAGGACAAGCAGCAGGCTGCCCGCCAGCCCCGCGACGAAGGTGATCGCGGCGAGCACGCCGACGGCGATGCCGGCGACAGGCCGGTTCTCGTCGCGGAAAGCCCAGGCACTGGCGGCAGCGCCGGGGAGCAGCGCCACATTGCTGGTCGCATTGGCGATATTGGCGGGCAGGCCGAGCGCGATGAGCGCCGGCAGGGTTGCGAAGGTTCCTCCACCTGCGAGCGCGTTCATCGCCCCGCCCAGAAGGCCCGCGGCGGCGGCGAGCAGCAGGGGCAGGAAGTCGTGGATGTCAGGGTTCCACCGGGCAGGCGGCGCGGCGCAGCCGGTCGTTTATGGCGAGGCCGAGGCCTTCTTCCGGGACCGGCGCGACTGCAATGCGCGGTTTTCCCGATCGCGCCCCGTGGTGGAGGCAGGCATAGAGGCGCTGCGCCGCCACCGCCAGATCGCCGCTGGGCGACAGCGTGCAATCGCCAGGAATACCGCCAAAGCCGATCATGAACTCGTCGGCGGCGGGCCCAGTGGCTGCAAGCCGCACCGGCTTTCCCGGCGCGTAATGGGTGGCGAGCTGGCCGGGAGCCTCTATCGCGCTGGTGTCGGCACCGTCCTTCTCGCTCGCGATTGGCCCCGGCCGTAGCAACTCCACCCGCCCATCCGGTCGGACGGCAAGGATTGTCGATTCGATCCCGGCACTGCACGGACCCGCGTCCAGCACCGCATCGATCCGCCCGTCGAGGGTTGCCAGCACGTGATCGGCGGTGGTCGGGCTCACGAAGCCGCTCCGGTTCGCGCTCGGCGCGGCGAGCGGGCCGCCCACTTGTTCCAGCACCGCTTTCATCGCCGGATGGGCCGGACACCGCAGAGCGACCGTCGGCAGACCCGCGGTCACCGCAGCGGCAAGCGTGGCGTCGCGCCGCCGCGGCAGGACCAGCGTCAAGGGCCCCGGCCAGTGTGCCGCCGCCAGCTCTCGCGCCCGGTCCGGGAATTCGGCCAGCGCCTCGGCACTCGCGAGCGAGGCGACATGGACGATCAGCGGGTTGAAGCCAGGCCTCCCCTTCGCCCGGTAAATCCGCGCGACCGCCGGATCGTCGTCGGCCCTGGCGGCGAGGCCGTAGACCGTCTCCGTCGGCAAAGCCACGAGCCCGCCGGCGCGCAGGAGGTCCGCCGCGCGGGCGATGCCCGCCGGATCGTCCGAAAGCCGTTCCGTAGCGTATTTGCCGCTCATGCCCGGGCGGTATATTCGCCTGCGCATCAACGCCAGCAGAAAGCCCTCGACGTGTCCCCTTTCGCGCCAGCCACCGCAGACCAGCTCCTCGCGATCCGTGTCAATGCCGGGATTGCCGAGCTTGCCGCCAGCGCCAGTTTCGCCGCCGCCGAGCCGGACCTCGTGGAAGCCATCGTCGAAGGGATCGGCCAGTTCGCCGCGGGCGAGTTCGCGCCGCTCAACCGGGTCGGCGATCTCGAAGGCGCGAAGCTGGAGAACGGCAAGGTCCGCCTACCCGACGGTTTTGCCGAAGCCTATGCCGCCTATGTCGAGCAAGGCTGGAACGCGATCTCCGGCGCGCCAAAGTTCGGCGGACAAGGGCTGCCCTTCACCCTGTCGTGCAACGTGCTCGAGAACCTGGGCACTGCAAACATGGCCTTCAACCTGCTACCCATGCTGAGCGTCGGCGCGATCGAGGCCCTGGAGCACCATGGCAGCGACGCGCAGAAAGCTATGTATCTGCCGAAGCTCGTCAGCGGAGCGTGGTCGGGCACTATGAATCTCACCGAGCCGCAGGCGGGCAGCGACGTGGGCGCGCTGCGCACCACGGCGGAACCGATCATGGCAGGGCCGCACGCCGGGAAATACCGGATCGCCGGACAGAAGATCTACATCACCTGGGGCGATCACGAGCTGGCGGAGAACATCATCCATCTCGTACTTGCCCGCCTGCCCGGCGCGCCCGAGGGCAGCCGCGGCATCTCGCTCTTCGTGGTCCCCAAGTATCACGTGAATGCCGATGGCAGCCTCGGCCCGCACAATGATCTGCGGCCGGTCAGCCTGGAGCACAAGCTCGGCATCAATGCCTCCCCCACCTGCGTGATGAGCTACGGCGACAATGGCGACTGCGTTGGTGAGCTGGTGGGTGCGGCAAATCGCGGCCTCGCGGCCATGTTCACTATGATGAACAATGCCCGCATCAATGTCGGCAACCAGGGCGTGCAGATGGGCGAGCGCGCTCTTCAGCAGGCGCTCCACTACGCGCGCGAGCGGGTACAGTCGGCACGCGCCGGCTCGGCCGACCGTGCACCCGTGGCGATCATCGAGCACCCGGACGTTCGGCGGATGCTGCTGCGCATGAAGGCGCTGACCGAGGGCGCCCGCGCCCTGCTCTATTACACCGCCGGCCAGGTCGACAGGGGTACGCTCGGCGATGGCGCAGCAGCCGCGCGGGCGGAAGTGCTGGTACCGCTGCTCAAGGCTTGGGGGACCGACATCGGGGTCGAGGTCGCGAGCCTCGGCGTGCAGGTCCATGGCGGCATGGGGTTCATCGAGGAAACCGGGGCGGCTC
>JAJYQP010000062.1 GCA_021794525.1 Pseudomonadota bacterium
CGAACGGGACACCGGGCAATCGGCTGGCGTAGAGCAGCGCGGCCATGTTCGTACCAGCGCCCGAGATGAAGACGGCGACCCTGGCGCGCGGCGCGTCGCTGTTAGCCATCGTGCCCGGCGGACCAGTCGGCGCGTGCGGACCAGGTGCCGGCAGAGCCGCGCACCGTGCAGCCCCTGGTGCCGCTTTCGATTGCGCCGACCCGCAGCACCGTCTCGCCCGCCGCCTCCAGCGCCTGCGTCATCGCGGCGACATCGCTTGTCGCGACGACCAGCACCATGCCGATCCCGCAGTTGAAGGTCCGCGCCATTTCGGCGGGCTCGATGGCGCCCTGCGCCTGGAGGAAGGCCATCAGCCGCGGCTGCGCCCAGCCGTCGGCATCGACAATACCGCGCGCGCCCTGCGGCAGGACGCGGGGGATGTTCTCCAGCAGGCCGCCGCCGGTGATGTGCGCCAGCGCCGCGATCCGCCCGGCGCGGATTTCGGGCAGCAGGCTCTTCACGTAGATGCGCGTCGGTTCGAGCAGGTGGTCGATCAGCAGCCGGTCGGCATCGAACAGCGCGGGCCGGTCGAGCTTCCAGCCCTTGTCGGCGGCAAGGCGGCGGACCAGCGAATAGCCGTTGGAATGCACGCCCGAGCTGGCGAGGCCCAGCAGGACCATGCCCGGCGACACCCGCTCCCCCGTAAGCTGCTCGCCGCGCTCGACGGCGCCGACGCAGAAGCCCGCGAGGTCGTAGTCGCCATCGGCATACATTCCCGGCATTTCGGCCGTCTCGCCGCCGATCAGCGCGCAGCCGGCCTGGCGGCAACCGTCGGCAATTCCCGCGACGACACTCTCCGCCACACCCGTCTCCAGCTTGCCGGTGGCGAAGTAGTCGAGGAAGAACAACGGTTCGGCACCCTGCACGATCAGGTCGTTCGCGCACATCGCAACGAGGTCGATGCCGACGGTGTCGTGCTTGCCCGCATCGATCGCGAGCTTGAGCTTGGTGCCGACCCCGTCATTGGCGGCGACCAGCAGCGGGTCGCGGAAGCCGGCCGCCCTGGGATCGAAGAATCCGCCGAAGCCGCCGATCTCCGCATCCGCACCGGGGCGCGCGGTGGCTTTCACGAGCGGGCCGATCGCCTTCACCAGCGCATTGCCCGCGGCGATGGAAACGCCGGCATCGGCGTAGGTATAGGATGAATTCTTGCCGTCCATTCGCCCCGCCTTACGCATTCCCGCTTGGTTTTCCAGAAGCCATTGGGCAAAAGCCCCGCCAATCTGTTGCAACCCATGGCCAGTCGCGCTCTCACCCTTCCCACGCTGTCACGCAAGCGCATCATCGCCACCGCCGTCGTCGCGGTGGCGCTGCTGCTCGCCGTCGTCGCGCTGGCGCAGATCGCGGGCGACCGCGGCATCGCGCCCGTCGCCGCATCGCGCGACATCCGCGTGTCCGGGATCGAGATCGATACCAAGGGCGGTACGCCGCAGGAGGCGCGGGAGGCGGGGTGGAAGGAAGCCGCACGGCTCGCCTGGAAGAAGATCGACGGGCCGGCGCTGTCCGATTCGCAGATCTCGGCGATGGTCTCGGCGATCGTCATCGAGAGCGAGCAGCTGGGGCCGCGCCGCTACATCGCCCGGCTCGGGGTGATCTTCGACCGTGCGCGCGCCTCCGCTTACCTGGGCGGCGAGGGGCAGGTCGCGCGCTCCGCACCGCTGCTGCTGATCCCCATTACGGTGACCGCGGGCACCGAGACGGTGTTCGAGCGGCGCAATCCCTGGCAGCGCGCCTGGGCGGAGTTCCAGACCGGCACCAGCCGCATCGACTACGTCCGCCCCTCTGGCGCGAACGGCGATTCGCTGCTCATCACGGCGGGGCAGGCAGGGCGCCGCAGCCGGTTGTGGTGGCGCAACGTGCTCGACCAGTTCGGTGCCTCCGACGTGTTGATGGCGATCGCGCGGCTCGATTACGCCTATCCCGGAGGGCCGGTCACCGGGCGCTTCACCGCGCGTTACGGCCCCGACAACACGTGGCTCGCCGAATTCACCCTGCGCGCCGCCAGTCCCGAACAGCTTCCGGCCATGTTGGCGCAGGCGGTCGAGCGCTTCGATGCGATCTACGCCCAGGCGCTCGACGCCGGGCGGCTGCGGCCCGACCCGACGCTCAACCTGGAAAACCCCGCCCTCCCGGCCGAGGTCGCCGCGCTGATCGAGCAGGGCAAGGTCATCGCCGCGCGCGAGGAAGCCGCCCGCGCCACCGCCGCTGGCGAGGCCGTGCCGGGCGAGGGCCAGACTTCGCCCGCTGCCGCTGCGACACCGGCCACCGTCACCACCATCACAGTCCAGTTCGCGACGCCCGATCCAGCCTCGGTCGATGCCACGCTCGGCGGGGTTCGCGGGGCGGCAGGCGTGCGCGGAGCGGCGACGAGCAGCCTTGCGCTCGGCGGCACCTCGGTAATGCGCGTGACCTTCGCGGGCACCGCAGCAGAACTGGCCGCGGCCCTGCGGGCGCGCGGCTTCACCGTGCGCGAGGCGGGCGCGGGCCTCTCGATCAGCCGCTGAGCGGCGCGTGAGCCGGACAGGGCCATGAGCCAGATCGCTCTCCCCCTCGACGTTCGCGGCGGTTCCCCCGCCGCCCGCATCGTGGTGGGTGCGAGCAATGCCGCGGCGGTCGAGGCTCTTGCCGCACCCGAGCGCTGGCCATTTCACACCGCCGTGCTGGTGGGCCCCGTGCGGTCCGGCAAGTCGCTGTTGGGGGGCTGGTTCGCGGCGCAAGGGTCCGGGACGGTGCTCGACGATGCCGACCGTCTGCCTGAAACTGACACCTTCCACGCCTGGAACCGCACGCAGGAGACCGGCACGCCGCTGCTGCTGACCGCGCGGCAGGGCTGGCAGGTCGCGCTCCCCGATCTCGCCTCGCGCCTCGGCGGGTCGCTCCAGCTCGCGATCCAGCCGCCCGACGACGAGATGGTCGCGGACCTCCTCGCCGCCCATGCCGAGCAGCGCCGGATCGCGCTGGGGGAGGGGGCAGCCGGCTACCTCGTGCCCCGGATCGAGCGCAGCCATGCCGCGATCGAGGCGGTGGTGGACGCGATCGACCGCATATCCCTTGAACGGCAGGCGCCCGCCACCATGTCGGTGTGGAGGGATGCGCTGGATGCGGTGCAGGGTCCTGAACAGGGGCGCTTGCTTTGAGGCGGCGTTAGTGGGAGTCTCGGGCGCGTGATGTTCGGCAAACTGACCAGCTATCTCGACAGCATCCGCGCGCGCGACCCCGCGCCGCGCTCTCGCTGGGAGATCCTCACCTATCCGGGCGTCTGGGCGCTCGCCTTTCACCGCGTGGCGCACTGGCTGTTCGAGGCGGAGCTGTTTCTGCTCGCGCGGATGGTCAACCACACCGCGCGCTTCCTGACCGCGATCGACATTCATCCCGGCGCCAGGATCGGGCGCAATTTATTCATCGACCATGGCTTCACCGTCATCGGCGAGACCGCGCAGATCGGCCACAACGTCACGATCTACCAATGCGTGACGCTGGGCGGCACCAATCCGACCAATGGCGTGGGCGGCAAGCGCCACCCGACCATCCGCGACAATGTCATCATCGGCTCGGGCGCCCAGGTGATCGGTCCGATCACCGTGGGGGAGCGGGCGCGGATCGGCGCCAATGCCGTCGTCACCGACGACGTGCCCGACGGGGCGACCATGATCGGCCTCAAGGCGCGCAGCACGCTGATGCCGGTCAGCGAGTATATGCGCGAATTCATGCCCTATGGCACACCCTGCAACGAGCCCTGCGAGCCCGACATGGGCCGGGTCGAGGCGCTTGAGCAGCAGCTGACCGAGATGCGCGCCGAGATCGCCGCGCTGCGCGAGGCGGCGGCGGGGGTTTCGATCGTGGCCGAACACAGCCGCAGCGGGACCGATAATTGAGCGCATCCGGCAGTAGTGCCGGCGGAATGGGCGGCGGATCGGTCGTACCCTTTCCCGGGGTCTTCCCTTCCGCGGTGCCTGGCCAGGTCGGCTTCACGCGCGAGGAGCTGACCCGCATCCTCGACCTCTACGGCCGCATGGTCGCCGCGGGGGAGTGGCGCGACTACGCGATGGACTTCACCCGCGATTATGCCGCCTTCGCCGCCTTCCGCCGCGCCGCCGAGCGCCCGCAGGCACGGGTCGAGAAGCGCCCCGCGCTACGCGGCAAGCAGGGGATGTGGACGCTGTTCGGCGAACACGGCCAGGTGCTGAAGCGCGGCCACGAACTTCCCGGCGTCCTCGCCCCGATGGAGCGCCGGCTGGTGAAGGCGGTCGAGGACTGACCCCGACCGCCTGAACGGATCAGCCCCGCGCGCTGGAAGGGGCGGCGTCGGCGCCGAGCACCTTCTGCATCGCGGTCAGAATATTGCCGCTCTGCTCGCTGCCCGATTGCGGGGCCTTGAGGTTGGTGAAGGCCGAGATGTCGTCCCAGCGCGCGGCGAAGCCTTCGACCGAACGCTCGGCCTCGGGCAGCCAGACGGCATCGTTCATCACCGTCCAGGCCGAGTGATAGCCGCCCGCGCCCGCGCCGACGATGGCGTTGGTCGGCGCATCCTCGCTGACGAGGAAAAGCGCGGCGGGAACCACGTTGACGGGGTCGAACAGCTTGAACGCCTGCTCCGGGAAAAGATCCTCGGTCATGCGCGTGCCGGCGACTGGCGAGAGCGTGTTGCAACGCACGTTGTACTTCGCGCCTTCCAGCGCCAGCGTCTTGGTGAGGCCGGCAAGCCCGAGCTTGGCCGCGCCGTAGTTCGCCTGGCCGAAATTGCCGAACAGCCCGGTGGAGGAGGCAGTCATCAGGATGCGGCCATAGGCCTGCTCGCGCATCGTCTCCCACACCGCCTTGGTGGCGAAGGCGCTACCGGTTAGGTGGACCTTGAGGACGAACTCGAAGTCCTCGGGGCTCATCTTGGCGAAGGTCTTGTCGCGCAGCACGCCCGCGTTGTTGATCAGGATGTGGACACCGCCCCACTTTTCCTTGGCCTGCGCGACCATGGCTTCCATCTGCTCGAACTCGGTGACCGAATGGCCGTTCGACATGGCAGTGCCGCCCGCGGCCTCGATCTCCTCGACCACCTTGAGCGCGGCGTCCGAATGGCCGGTTCCGTCGCGCGCGCCGCCGAGGTCGTTGACCACGACCTTCGCGCCGCGGCGACCGAGCTCGAGCGCGTATTCGCGGCCCAGCCCGCCGCCCGCGCCGGTGACGATGGCGACCTTGTCCTTGAAGTCGATGGTCATGGATTCTGCTCCGTGAAAAGGTTTACGTGAAGGTCAACTTGGGCCGGGGGTTGGCACTATCGCAGGCGCGATGCAACCGGCCTGCAAAATCACTGCAATGCCGTAGCGGCGATCTTAGCAGCTTTCGAGCAATGGCACGAGGTCCGCGAGCGAATCGATGACCGCGTCACCGCCCAGATCGGGCGGCGGCTTGTCGCAATAGCGATAACCCGCGACCACCACCGGCGCGCCGGCCGCGCGCGCCGCCATGGCGTCGTAGGAGCTGTCGGCGACACCTCGCCGAGCGTGTCGCCGCCGATCACCGTCCTGAAGCAGTCGATGAGCTGGAGGCGGATCAGAATGTCGCACGCGAAGCTTTCGAACTTGTTGGTGACCAATGCCAGCGCCACCCCCGGTCATGCAGCTCGGCCAGCACATCGGCGGAGTGCGGAAACGGCGCGGTATGGACCGTGCAATGCTTACCGTAACAGGCCAGCATCTGCTTGTAGAGCTTGCGGAAATCTTCATTGGCCAGGTCGCCCTGTTCGTCGATGGCCTTGGCGAACATCGCCTTCGCGCCGCCTCCGATCAGGTGCTTGGCATCGTCGATCGGCACCGGCATGAAGCCGTGGAGGGCAAGCGCGCGATTGACCGCTTCCGCCAGTCGCGGTGCGTATCGAGCAGCGTCCCGTCGAGATCGAATGCCACGGGATCGAAAGTGAAATCCCCCATGGTAGGGGCCAATGCGGGATGCCGCTTCAATCCGCGAGCGAACGGTGGCAAGGGGGCGCGCCATGACTTCGCATTCGACCAAATTCGCCGCTGTCGTCCTCGCCGCGGGCAAGGGCACGCGCATGAAGAGCGACTTTCACAAGGTGCTCCACCCGATCGCGGGACGCGCGATGCTCGATCACCTGCTGGCAAGCGTCGGCGAGCTGGGACCGGCGAGAACGGTGCTGGTTGTCGGCCACGGGCGCGAGCAGCTGGAAAAGGCCGTCGCTGGCCGGGCGCAGACCGTGTTGCAGGAACCGCAGCTCGGCACCGGCCACGCGGTCCAGCAGGCGCAGCGCACGCTGGCGGGTTTCGAGGGTGACGTGCTGGTGCTCTACGGCGACGTGCCCTTCGTGCGCGCGCGGACCCTGCGGGCGATGCTGCAGCGCCTTCACGCGCCCGACGCACCGGCCGTGGTCGTGCTCGGGTTCGAGCCGGAGGACGCTGGCCACTACGGACGGGTCATCGCGGACGAGGCGGGCCGGATCGTCAAGATGGTCGAGTTCAAGGACGCGAGCGAGGAGGAGCGCGCCTGCCGGCTGTGCAATTCCGGGCTGATGGCGGTGCGGGCGGCGGACCTGTTCGACCTGCTCTCCCGGGTTGGCAATGCAAACGCCCAGGGCGAATACTACCTCGTCGACATCGTCAATGTCGCAAGGGACGAGGGCAGGGCGAGCGCCGTGGTGGTGACAGACCGGCCCGACGAGGTCACCGGGATAAACTCGCGCGCCGAGCTCGCCGCGGCCGAGGCGCAGTGGCAACAGTTCCGGCGTGAGGAGGCGATGGCCGAAGGCGCCTCGCTCCGCGCGCCCGAGACGGTGTTCTTCAGCTACGACACGAAGCTCGGACGCGACGTGACGATCGAGCCGAACGTGGTCTTCGGCCCCGGCGTCACGGTGCATGACGGTGTGCGTATCAAGGCTTTCAGCCATCTCGAAGGCTGCGAGCTTCATCCCGGCGCCGAAGTCGGCCCCTTCGCGCGGCTACGCCCCGGCGCGGTTCTGGAGAAGAACGCCTTCGTCGGCAATTTTGTCGAAGTGAAGAACGCCGTGCTGCACGAAGGCGCCAAGGCCAGCCACCTTACCTATCTCGGCGATGCCGAAATCGGTGCGAAGGCCAATATCGGGGCGGGCACGATCACCTGCAATTACGACGGCTATTTCAAATATCGCACCGTGATCGGCGAGCGCGCCTTCGTCGGATCGAACAGCGCGCTGGTGGCCCCCGTCACCATCGGGGCCGATGCGATCGTGGCCGCCGGCAGCACCGTCAGCCGCGACGTCGCGCCGGGCGAGCTGCGGATGGTCCGGGCCGAGCAGATGGTGAAGCCCGGCTGGGCCGACCGCTTTCACGACGCGATGAAAAAGAAAAAGGCGGAGAAGGCGGGCTGAGCCGATCGGTCGAACGGGCCGCCTGGTTCGGCGCGGGAGGCCGGGTGGCGTGAACCGCATCGTGAAGAATTCAACATGGCGCGTTGTCGAATTGCAACTGCGATTCGATATGGCGTGTTGTCGAATTGCAACTGCCAGGGCGCCGAGGTCAAGAAAACGGTGGGTTTGTTACGCCGTTTGCCAGAGGCGCTTGTTAATCCCTCAACAAATCGCGTTGCACGGTGGAACAAACCATTTTCAGTAGTGTTATCCCCTTAACAATTTGCTAAGGGGGCAGGCGACATGGTCCCGCAGAACGCAGCAGCGGGTCGCAGCAGGATTGTGAGGGCCACCGGGGGCGTGAGCGCGGTGGTGATTATCGCTTCCCTGGTACTGGCGACCGAAGTTCCATCGGTGTTTTACCCCACCGGCAATGGCGGAGCCGCGCTCGCCGAACTGGTGGCGCGGTCGCCCGGCGCTCGCGTGGGCGGTCTGGCGCTGAAAGCGAAGGGTAAGGCCCGCCTGGCCACCTCGTCCGGCACCGGGCCTGCGGGCGGTCCTGCCGGCAAGGGCGCGGGTGGGCCCGGTGACACGATCGCCAATGTGCTGGGCGCGGCCCCCGCCGAAGGTCCGGCTACCACCGCCGCGGCCGGTACCGGCGCGTTCCCTGCCGATCTCGTGACACCTCCCGTTCCGACCGGGCCGAGTATGGCCTCGTCTGCACCTTCGTCGCCGGGTACGCCGAGCATCTTCACGCCGGTTCCGTTCCCCCCGGGTGGTGGTGCGCCTGTCATCATTCCTGGCAGCACCGGCGGCGGTGGCGGTGGCGGAGCAGCGCCGACCCCGACGCCGAGCCCATCCCCGACACCCACTCCGACACCCACTCCGACGCCTACGCCGCCGGTGCCTACACCAACTCCGACGCCGACGCCCACTCCACCGGGGCCGACGCCTACGCCGACTCCGCCGGTTCCGACTCCGACCCCGACCCCGACTGCGCCGGTTCCGACCCCGACGCCGACCCCGCCGGTGCCGACACCTACGCCGACGCCGCCATTGCCGACGCCGACACCCACGCCTCCCGGCGTGCCGGAACCGGGCACCTGGCTGCTGCTGATCGCGGGATTCGGCATGATCGGTCATGCCATGCGCCGGAAGACGCGTGTCGGATACGCCTGATACCGACGCGCAGCGCCGCACCAAGAACATCGTGAGCCTGGCGGCGCTGGTTGCCATCGTTCTGCTGAGCGCCTGGGCGATATTCGGTTACCGGACTATCGCCCCGCGGGTGGCGACTCCCAAGCCGGTGCCCACCGCGACCCCGGCCTTTGCCGGAGCGGCGCCCGACCGCCTGTTCCTGACCCCGGCCGAAACCGCCGAGGCGGCCAGGCGCGGGCTGCTGCCAGCGGGTACCCGCTCGATCATCGGCACCGGCAAGCAGCTGGCCTATGGTGAATGGCGATGGGACGACAAGGGCGTTCCCGCTGGCCCGACTCGTGTGCGGGTCGATCTCGCGCGCCAGCTGGTCTCGGTCTATCGCGGTGCGGACGAGATCGGCACTGCGGTCGTCCTCTACGGGACCGATGGCAAGGAGACCCCGCGCGGCAAGCTGCCGATCCTCGGCAAGACCCGCGACTATCACTCGAAAACCTACGACGCGCCGATGCCCTACTCGCTCTGGCTGCGCGACGACGGGGTCGCACTGCACGGCAGTTCCGTCACGGGGGGACGTGCGACCAATGGCTGTATCGGCGTGCCCGAGGCCTTTGCCGCCAGACTGTTCGAGATCGTGGAGAAGGGGGACATCATCGAGGTCGTCGCCTGAGCGGCGACCCGTCGGAGTCCTACCAGAGCATCCAGACGATTGCAGTCGGCACCGCCCAGCCGGCGAGCGCAAGGCCGCCAATGATCCACAGCCGCTTCCCCAGCGGAAGCCGACCGTCCTGCGCCGCGCGCAACGCGTCCTCGCGGGCCCAGGCCTGCTCCAGCTTCACCATCCCCTCGGCCCGCGGATGGGGTGCCATGGGGATGAGCGCCGGCGGGGACGCGCGCAACAGGGCGGCGCTGAGGCTTGCCTGAGAAAGCGTCCGGATGAAGCGGCAGCCGATCAGTCCTTCGTCGGCCCATACGACCTCGGCCGCGTGCGCCTGGCCGTCCGGCAGTTCCACCTCGATTTGCGACCCGACGGGCACCTCTGCAGCGCTCTCGATCAGCAGGCCGGTGCGCGAAAGGTTATGCACCTGGACCCCGCCCCGGCCTTCCTTCGTCGCCACGCGCGCATCGAGGCGCAGGACACGGCGATCGGAGACGCGCTGCTCGCTGCTGTCGGTGAAGCTGGCGGTGAGGGATTTGCTGAGCATGCGGAGCACCATGCGCCCCGCATCCTCAAACCATCGTAAATTTTCATGGTTAAGGCGGCGTTGACGACCGCCTGGGGAATTACCCTTCGACGTGCTCGGCGAGCACGGTCAGGCCGTTCGCGCCGACCTCGGCGAAGCCTCCGCGCACCATGATCTCCTCAGGGCTGCCGCCTTCGGTCTTGTAGATCTTGAGCGCGCCGTCCTTCATCGTGGTCATGTAGGGCGCGTGGCCTTCCAGCACGCCCTCCTCGCCCTCGGTGCCGGGGACGACGACCATGTAGACCTCGTCCGAGCGGACGAGCCGCTCGGGGGTCACCAGTTCGAAGTGTAGCGCCATCGGATCAGGCGTCCTCAGCCAGCTGCTTCGCCTTGGCGATGGCATCCTCGATGCCGCCGACCATGTAGAATGCGGCCTCGGGCAGGTGGTCGTACTCGCCGTCGACGACGGCCTTGAACGACTTCACCGTGTCCTCGACCTGGACGAACTTGCCCGGGATCGAGGTGAACACCTCGGCGACGTGGAACGGCTGCGACAGGAACTTCTGGATCTTGCGCGCGCGGGCGACGGTCAGCTTATCCTCTTCGGACAACTCGTCCATGCCCAGGATCGCGATGATGTCCTGAAGGCTCTTGTACTTCTGCAGCGTCTCCTGGACGCGGCGGGCGGTCTCGTAGTGCTCCTGGCCGACGATGCGGGGTTCTAGAACGCGGCTGGTCGAGTCCAGCGGGTCCACCGCCGGATAGATGCCGAGCTCCGAGATCGCGCGATTGAGCGTGGTGGTCGCGTCCAAGTGGGCGAACGAGGTCGCCGGGGCCGGGTCGGTCAGGTCGTCCGCGGGAACGTAGATCGCCTGCACCGAGGTGATCGAACCCTTTGTGGTCGAGGTGATGCGTTCCTGCAGATTGCCCATGTCGGTCGCGAGCGTCGGCTGATAGCCCACAGCCGAGGGGATGCGGCCGAGCAGCGCCGACACTTCCGAGCCGGCCTGGGTGAAGCGGAAGATGTTGTCGACGAAGAACAGCACGTCCTGCCCTTCGACGTCGCGGAAATATTCCGCCATGGTCAGGCCCGACAGCGCGACGCGGGCGCGGGCGCCCGGCGGCTCGTTCATCTGGCCGAATACGAGCGCGACCTTCGAACCTTCCGAAATGGCGTTGCCATCGGCGTCCTTGGCGATGACGCCCGCGTCGAGGAACTCGTGGTAGAGGTCGTTGCCCTCGCGGGTGCGCTCGCCGACGCCGGCGAAGACGGAAACGCCGCCGTGGCCCTTGGCGATGTTGTTGATCAGTTCCTGGATCAGCACGGTCTTGCCGACGCCGGCGCCGCCGAACAGGCCGATCTTGCCGCCCTTGGCGTAGGGCGCGAGAAGGTCGATGACCTTGATGCCGGTGACCAGGATCGCGGCTTCGGTCGACTGGTCGACGAACAGCGGGGCCTCGGCGTGGATCGGCATGGTGCCTTCGGCGCCGATCGGGCCGCGCTCGTCGATCGGCTGGCCGACGACGTTCATGATGCGCCCGAGCGTCTTGGGGCCGACGGGCACGCTGATCTGCGCGCCGGTATTCACCACTTCCTGGCCGCGGGTCAGGCCCTCGGTCGAGTCCATGGCAATGGTGCGCACGGTGTTCTCGCCAAGGTGTTGTGCGACCTCGAGGACGAGCGTTGTATCGCCGTTCCTGGTTTCGAGCGCGGTGAGGATCGGCGGCAGTTCGGCCTCGAAGGCGACGTCGACGACCGCGCCGATGACCTGCGCGATGGTGCCGTTCGGGGACTGGTTCAGCTTGGGGGCGGTGGCCATTTCGATTTCCTTGGCGTCAGAAAAGGGGTGCGGCGATTAGCCGGCGTGGTGTTCCATATGCTTCTTGCACATCGCTTCGGGGTCCTTGAGCGTCCAGGCGGTGTCGCCGGCCACAAGGGTCGCCTCGTCGCGGAGGTACTTGTCCTCGCCGAGGCCGTATTCGCAGATTACTTCGGGCGAGCCCATGCCCGCCCGCTTGCAGACGACCTGGTTGACCTTCTCGGCCTTGGGGCAGGCTTTGGCGAACAGCGCGCTGAAGGTGTCCTTGTCAGGTGCCGGGAGGCTGGGCTTGGGCGCAGCGGTGGCGGTTGCAGTCGCGGTGGCAGTCGGGGCGGGGGCGGCTTCCTGCTGGCTGCCACAGGCGGCGAGCGCGAGAACGGGAAGGAGGAGAGCGATCTTGTTCATTAAGTGACCCTTTACAGTGCTTCCGCACCAGCAATGATTTCGATGAGTTCGGTGGTGATCGCGGCCTGGCGGCTGCGGTTGTACTGGATGGTGAGCTTGTTGATGAGGTCGCCCGCGTTGCGCGTGGCGTTGTCCATTGCAGTCATCGAGGCGCCCTGTTCGCTCGCCTCGCGCTCCAGAAGCGCGACGAAAAGCTGGGTGCGGATGTACCGCGGCAGCAGCTCGCCGAGGATGGTCTCCTCGTCGGGCTCGTATTCGACCACGGCGTCGGCCCCGGCCTGCATCGCGGCGCCTTCCGGCGTCGGGACGGGCATGATCTGGACCACGGTCGGGTCCTGCGCCAGCGCACTCTTGAACACCGGGTAGACGAGGTGGGCGACGTCGAACTGCCCGGCCTCGAACTTCGTCACCAGATCGTCGGCGATCGCCTCGGCCTCGGTGAAGCCCAGGTTGCGGACGGCGGAGGTGTCGTATTCGGTCTTCACGCTCGCGGCATAGTCGCGCTTGATCGGTGCACGGCCCTTGCGGCCGACGAGGTAGAATTCGACCTGCTTGCCCTGCGCGATCAATTCGCGCGCCTGCAGCTTGGCCGCCTTGACGATATTGGCATTGAGGCCGCCGCACAGGCCCTTGTCGGTGTTGACGACGACCAGCAGGTGCCGTTCCGCCTTGCCCGTGCCGCGCAGCAGCAGCGGGGCGCTGTCGCCCGAAACCCTGGTGGCGAGCGAGCCCATCACCTTGGCGAGACGCTGCGAATAGGGACGCGCGGCTTCCGCAGCGGCCTGCGCACGGCGCAGCTTGGCCGCGGCGACCATCTGCTTCGCCTTGGTGATCTTCTGCGTCGACTTGACCGACTTGATCCGGTTTTTCAGTTCTTTGAGGCTGGCCATGTTACTCTAACTCATCCCTTTCTCGTCATGCTGAACTCGTTTCAGCATCCATTTCGCCTCACGCTCGGTGCCATCCGGAGAGATGGACCCTGAAACAAGTTCAGGTGACGAAGAAGGTTTGGGTTGCTCCCTTAAGCGAACTGCTTGGCGAAGGTTTCGAGCGCAGCCTTAACCTTGTCGCGCACGTCGTCCTCGAACTTGCCGGTCTCGCGGATGGCCGTGAGCACGGCGCCATGCTCGTGGCGCATGAAGCTCAGCATCTGCTCCTCGTAGTCGGTCACCCGGTTCACCGGGATCGGGTCGAGAAAGCCGTTGGTGCCGGCGTAGATCGAGACGACCTGCTCTTCGACGGGCATCGGGTTGAACTGCTTCTGCTTCAACAGCTCGGTCAGGCGCGCGCCACGGTTGAGCAGCTTCTGCGTCGCGGCGTCGAGGTCCGAGCCGAACTGCGCGAAGGCGGCCATCTCGCGGTACTGCGCGAGGTCGAGCTTCATCGAGCCCGCAACCTTCTTCATCGCCTTGGTCTGCGCGGCGCCGCCGACACGGCTGACCGAGAGGCCGACGTTGATCGCCGGACGGATGCCCTGGTAGAACAGCTCGGTCTCAAGGAAGATCTGGCCGTCGGTGATCGAGATCACGTTGGTCGGGATGTAGGCCGACACGTCGCCCGCCTGCGTCTCGATGATCGGCAGCGCCGTCAGCGAACCGCCGCCATTGGCGTCCGACATCTTCGCCGCGCGCTCGAGCAGGCGGCTGTGGAGGTAGAACACGTCGCCCGGATAGGCTTCGCGGCCCGGCGGGCGGCGCAGCAGCAGCGACATCTGGCGATAGGCGACGGCCTGCTTGGAGAGGTCGTCATAGACGATGACCGCGTGCATCCCGTTGTCGCGGAAGAACTCGCCCATCGCTGCGCCGGTGTAGGGCGCGAGGTACTGGAGCGGCGCGGGCTCGGAAGCGGTCGCGGCGACGACGATGGTGTAGTCCATCGCGCCGTTCTCTTCGAGCTGGCGGACGATCTGCGCGACGGTCGAACGCTTCTGGCCGACGGCGACATAGATGCAGTAGAGCTTCTTGCCCTCGTCGGTGCCGGCGTTCAGCTCCTTCTGGTTGATGAAGGTGTCGATGGCGACGGCGGACTTGCCGGTCTGGCGGTCGCCGATGATCAGCTCGCGCTGGCCGCGGCCGACGGGCACCAGCGCATCGAGCGCCTTGAGGCCGGTCTGCACCGGCTCGCTCACCGACTGGCGCGGGATGATGCCGGGAGCCTTCTGCTCGACCAGGCGGCGCTCGGTGGTCGCGATCGGGCCCTTGCCGTCGATCGGGTTGCCGAGCGCGTCGACCACGCGGCCGAGCAGCGCCTTACCGACCGGCACGTCCACGATGGTCTGCGTGCGCTTGACGCTGTCGCCTTCCTTGATGTTGTTGTCCGACCCGAAGATCACCGCGCCGACGTTGTCGGCTTCGAGATTGAGCGCCATGCCCTGCACGCCGTTGGCGAACTCGATCATCTCGCCCGCCTGCACGCGGTCAAGGCCGTGGATGCGGGCGATACCGTCACCCACGGAAAGCACGGTGCCGACTTCGCTGACTTCGGCCTCGTTGCCGAAGCTGGCGATCTGGTCCTTGATGACCTTGGAGATTTCTGCGGCGCGGATGTCCATGTCGTAGTCCTGTCAGTGGAGCAGGGCTCAGGCCTTCATGGCCTGGGCGAGGGTGTTGAGGCGAGTGCGGATCGAGGCGTCGATGCGCTTCGAGCCGAGGGTGACGACGAGCCCGCCGAGAAGGTCGGGATCGGTTTTCGTGGTCAGCTTGACCGTGCGGCCTTCGCGCGCCGTCAGCTTCTGGCGGAGCGTTTCGACCTGCGCGTCGGTCAACGGGTGCGCGCTGGTGACTTCGGCGGTCACCTCGCCGCGCTGGGCGGCGGCGATGGCGCGGAAGGCGCGGATGACGGCGGGGAGCTGGGCGAGGCGGCGATTGGTCGCCAGCACACCGAGGAAATTGGCGGTCAGCGGCGACAGCTTCATCGCCTTGGCCAGCGCGGCGAGCGTCTTTTCGGCATCGCCGCGGCTGATCTTGGGATTGGTGGTCAGCGCGGCGAACTCGGGCGATTCGGCAAGTGCCTTCGCCAGCGTCTCGAGATCCGATTCGACGGCGGTGACCGTTCCGTTCTCGCTGGCGAGATCGAACAATGCCGAAGCATAGCGCCCTGGCAGGCTAGCCTGAATACCGGCGGAAATGTCCACGCGTACGTCCTCTTGGGTTCGCTAGGAATGGCGATGTGATGCTCGCCAGAATCGGGCGCGCATCTGGCACCCCGGCGAAAGCTGGCGCGCGCCTAGCAGCGGGCTTTCCCGATTGCAACCGGACTGTGCGGATGCGGAAGAACCGGCCTCGCCGCGGCACCAAAACCGCGGGCAATGCATTCGCACGAGATGCCCGGCCCCGTCCTCGTACCCGTCCTCGGCGACCAGTTTTCGCCCGGTCTCGCCTCGCTGCGCGGCTGCGACCCGGCCGATACCGTGGTGCTGATGATGGAGGTGTGGGAGGAGGCGATCTATATGCGCCATCACCAGCAGAAGACCGCACTCATCTTCTCGGCCATGCGCCATCCGGATGAGCGATTACTGCGCGGGCTGCCGCTACTCGCCCGAGGGCGAGACGGGCGAGGGCGCGTGTCCCTTCAACCCGCGCATCGACCGCGCCTACGCGACATGGGACCGGCTAGGCGAAGATCGGCAGCGGGCGCACCTCGACAGTGCCGAGGCCGCGCTGGCCGCGCTCGAACCTGCCAAGGCGGGGTGGGCGCAGGTCAGCCCTCCGATTGAGCTTCTCTCCTGAGCAGCTCGCGCTTGATCGCGAGCCCATAGGCATAGCCGCCGATGTTGCCCCCGGTGCGCACCACGCGGTGGCAGGGGATGAGTACGGCGACATTGTTGCGGGCATTGGCACTCCCGGCCGCGCGCACGGCCTTGGGGTTGCCGGCGGCGGCGGCGATCTCGGCATAGGTGCGGGTCTCCCCGGCAGGGATTTCGCGCAGAGCCTGCCAGCACGCCTCCTGGAAGGCGGTGCCTTTCACGTCGAGCGGGATATGGGCGAAATCGCCCGGTTGTTCGACGCTCGCGATCACCTCGGCGAGAAGCGCTTCGAAGGCCGCCCCGCCCTCGACCAGAACGGCTTGGGGAAACCGCTTGGCGAGCGTCTCCGGCCCCTCGGCGAAGGAGAGGCGGCACACGCCCTTGTCGGTCGCGGCGACCAGCATCTCGCCCAGCGTGGTGGGCACCACCGCCCAGTGGATCGTGACCCCGTGGCCGCCATGGGCCCATGCACTCGGCGCCATGCCCAGTTTCCCTCTCTGCCCGTCATAAAAGCGCGAGGGCGCGCCATAGCCCGCCTCGTAGATCGCCTCGGTTACACTGGCCCCGCCGCTCAGCGCCTCGCGCGCCCGCTCGCCGCGAAGGGCGCGGGCATAGGCGGCGGGCGAGAGTCCGGTGGAGCGCTTGAACAGGCGCTGGAAATGCGCTGGCGAATAGCCGGTGATCCGCGCCAGCTCGTCGAGCGTGGGCGCGCCGTCCGCGGCGTGGCGGATCTCGTCGATCGCGGCAAGCACCGCCGCCTCCTCGTTCGACTGCCGGTTTGGCGCGCAGCGCTTGCATGGCCTCAGACCCGCGGCCTCCGCCTCGGCGCAGCTGGCATAGAAACGCACGTTCTCGCGCTTGGGCGGGCGGGCGGGGCAGGAGGGGCGGCAATAGATGCCGGTGGAGTGGACGCCGGTGATGAAATGCCCGTCGAAGCGGCGATCCTTGTCGAGCGCGATACGCCAGCGTTCGTCGTCGGTGAGGGTGAGCGGCGTCATGGAATCATCCTTTCATGGCTTGGCGGGGTCATGCAATCGGATATCGCTTGCGCAGACGCGAAGCGTCCCGGCGCTTGCGGTCAATGCCATGCGCGGCGATAGGGCGGGGATGACGCGCTTCCTGTTCGCAGTTCTGGCACTGCTCTTCGCCGCCCCGCTCGCCGCCGATCCTGGCGATGTCGATGCGGCGGCGCGCGGAGTGGTGCGCGTCGTGATCGTCGACAGGGACGGCGACGGCGTCTTCCCGGTCAGCCACGGCACGGGCTTCGCGGTCGCGCCGGACCGGATCGTGACCAATGCCCATGTCGTGGCCGAGGCGAGCCGCAACGGGGACTTGCGGGTCGCCATCGTGCCGCCCGAGAGCGGCGGCGCGGTGTTCGGGCGCATCCTTGCCGTCAGCCAAAAGAACGACCTCGCGCTGATCGCGGTCGACGACGGCAAGCTGCGCCTGCCGCCGCTGGCGCTGGCGGGCGGCGCACGGCAGGACAGCGGCGAGGTGGCGGCGGTCGGCTATCCGATGAATGTCGACCGGGCGCAGGGCCTGTCCATCGACGATATCTTCTCCGCCCAGCCGCCCGTGAAGAGCCGCGGCTTCCTTTCGGGCTACCGTCCCAGCCGCGACTTCGACACCGTGCTCCACACCGCGCCGATCGCGCGGGGCAATTCGGGCGGCCCGCTGCTCGACGGCTGCGGGCGAGTGCTCGGCGTCAACAGCTTCGGCGCGGAGAGCGAGAGCGCCGATGCAGAGTTCTTCTTCGCCGTCTCCGCGCGCGAGCTGGTGCCTTTCCTGCGCGCCTATGGCGTGACGCCGCGGATCAACGCGACGCCGTGCCGCAGCCTCGCCGATCTCGACGCCGCCGAGCAGGCGCGGCGGTCGGCCGAACAGCAGGCGGCGCTGACCGCGATGGAGCACCGCGCCGAGACGCGGCGGGTGGCGCAGGACCGCGCCCGTTTCGAGGCGGAAATGCGCGTGCGCGACGAGCGCGACGACCGGATGGTCGCGACCATGATCCTGCTGCTGGTGGCGGCGGGCCTCGGCTGGTGGGCCTTCGAGAAGCGCGAGCGGTGGGACGATGACGGCGCGAAGCTGCCCTGGCCGCAGCCCAACCGCCTCGCCCTCGCCGGGGCCGGGGCGGTGCTTGCGGGGGCGCTGTTCCTGCAACTGACACGGCCGGGGATCGATGAGATCGACCGGCGCACTGCCGCGGCTGTGGGCGGCGATAAGGACGCACAGGCCACGACCGGCGGTGCGGCTGGCGGTGCTGCCGGGAAACGCATCTACCTCTGCCGCCTCGACCAGCAGCGCAGCCGTGTGACCACCAGCGCGACCGACGACGTGACGATCGAGTGGACGCCCGACGGCTGCGTCAACGGGCGCACGCAATACGGACTCTCGCAAGGGATCTGGAACCGGGTGCTGGTGCCCAACGACGATCAGGAGGTTTCGGTCAACAGCTTCGATCCCGCGACGCGCGAGTTCCGGACCGAGCGCTATCTGCTCTCGCAAGCGGCGATGAGAGATGCTCGCGCGGCCCGCGGCGCCTATTCCGCCCCGCTGTGCGGCACGGCGGACGCAGCCGGAACGCTGGGCGAACACCAGCGGACCGTCCTCGACGCCCTGCCGCCCAAGCCCAACGAGCGGCTGGTCTTCGCCTGCGAGGAGCGAAAGTAGCCGCCGCGCTCAGACGAAGCTGTAAGGGTCGATATCGATGCCCACGCGCACGCCGGTCGGGTGATCGAGCGGGCCGAGCCAGCCGCGGATGATGTCCTGCAGGGCCGCGCTCCGCTTCGCGTTGATGAGGAGGCGATAGCGATAGCGGCCGCGCAGCAGGCTCAATGGCGCGGGGGCAGGGCCGTAGATGGCGAGGTTCGGGTGATCGGGCTTCGCGCGGCCGATCCGGTTAGCGGCGTCGCGCGCGTCGCTGTCTTCTTCCGCGCTGACGATGATCGCAGCCCAGCGCCCGAAGGGCGGGGCGCCGGCGAACCGCCGCGCCTCGGTCTCGGCCTCGTAGAAGGCGTCGCGGTCGCCTTCGGCCAATGCGGCGATCACGGGCGCGTCCGGGTGACGGGTCTGGATCAGCACCTCGCCCGGCTTCGCGCCGCGGCCCGCGCGGCCCGCGACCTGCGCGATCTGTTGATAGGTGCGCTCCGCCGCGCGCAGGTCGCCGCCCTCAAGGCCGAGGTCGGCATCGACCACGCCGACCAGCGTCAGCTCGGGGAAATGGAACCCCTTGGTTACCAGTTGCGTGCCGACGATCACGTCGACCGCGCCGCCTTCGACCATGGCGACGAACTCCGCGGCGCGGCCGGGCGAGTTGAGCGTGTCCGAGGTGGCAACGAAGACCCGCGCCTCGGGCAGACGCTCGGCCACCTCGTCGGCGATGCGCTCGACGCCGGGGCCGCAGGCGACGAGGCAATCGGGCTCGCCGCATTCCGGGCATTTTTCGGGCACGGCGGTCTCATGCCCGCAATGGTGGCAGGCGAGCCGCGAGGAGAAGCGGTGCTCGACCAGCCAGGCCGAGCAATTGGGGCACTGGAAGCGGAAGCCGCAATTGCGGCACAGCGTCAGCGGCGCATAGCCGCGGCGGTTGAGGAACAGCAGCGACTGCTCGCCCTTCGCCAGCCGGTCCTCCAGCGCGGCGACCAGCGGCTCGGCCAGCCAGGCGCCCCGGCCCGGCTTCTCTTTCGTGAGGTCGATGGTGGCGATTGCAGGCAGCTCCGCCCCGCCGAAGCGCGCGGGCAGGTCGATCTTCTCGTAAGTGCCCGCCTCCGCCATCGCGA
This sequence comes from Pseudomonadota bacterium, assembly GCA_021794525.1. Classification (GTDB taxonomy): domain Bacteria; phylum Pseudomonadota; class Alphaproteobacteria; order Sphingomonadales; family Sphingomonadaceae; genus Qipengyuania. The sequence goes on from JAJYQP010000062.1 coordinate 19,461, forward strand.
GGCTTTCGAGGGCGGGGGTGGCGCTGGCGAGGATCGCCGGCACACCCTCGAAACGCGCGCGCATCACCGCCACGTCGCGGGCGTTGTAACGTACCCCGTCGTCCTGCTTGAAGCTGACCTCGTGCGCTTCGTCGACGACGATCAGGCCGAGCTTTGCAAAGGGCAGGAACAGCGCCGAGCGCGCGCCGACCACGACCTGCGCAGTCCCCGCCGCCACTGCGCGCCAGGCCCGCCGCCGCTCGGTCGATTTGAGCGAGGAATGCCACAGGACGGGTGCCGCGCCGAAGCGGTCCTCGAACCGCTTCAGAAAGGCCTCGGTCAGCGCGATTTCGGGCAGCAGCACCAGCACCTGCCGCCCCATCCGCAGCGCCTCGGCGACGGGTTCGAAATAGGTCTCGGTCTTGCCCGAGCCGGTGACGCCGTCGAGAAGGAAGGGCGCGAAACTCTCCACTCGCACGGCTTCGCACAGACGATCCGCCGCCGCCTGCTGATCCGCGCCGAGGTTCGGCGCCGGGAAATCGGCGCGCGCCTCGGGATAGGGCCGGTCGCAGTCGACTTCGACCGGCTCGAGCACGCCCTGGTTGACGAGCCCGCGCAGCACGCCCTCGCTGACACCGGCGATTCCGGCCAGCTCGCGGATCGTCGCCTGCTCGTGCTCCAGCGCCTCGATTGCCGTCTGCCGCTGCGGGGTGAGCCGTTCGGGCAGGCCGCCCGACAGGCGGTACTCGGTGGTGGTCGCCGGCCCCTTGAGCGCGCCGCCCGAACTGAGCGCCATGCGCGCGACCGCCGCCAGAGGGGCGCAGTAATAGTCGGCGGTCCACTCGATCAGCCGTCGCAAGGGGGCCGTAAGCGGCGGGACGGGAAGGATTTCGCGCAAGGGGCGCAGTTTGTCCGCCGGAACCTCGGTCCCGGGCAGCCGTTCCGCTTCCCAGACCACGCCGAGGATGGTGCGCGGGCCGAGCGGGCAGGCGACGACCGAGCCCGGCTCGACCGTCATGCCTTCGGGCACCCGGTAGTCGAGCGGGCCAAGCGCGGCATTGAGGACGAGGCAGCGGACGCGGTTCATCGATGGGCCATATGGGCGGCGCGACAAGGTGAGGACAAGGGCCAGAAATCGGGTGAGTGAGGAGTAAAGCCATGGAAACGACCACGATCACGCACGCTCTCGCGTCCCGCCGCGCGCTCCTGGGCGGAATTGCCGCGGGCGGCACCTTGCTGACCTTGCCGGCGTGCACCAGCTTCGGCGGCTTCGGGCTTGCCGATGCTATCCAGCGCCTGCTCTACCTCTCGAGCGAGCGCGCATTCGGGCGGATGCTTCAGTCGGGCGGGTTCTGGGACCAGCAGGTCGCCTCGCTCGGGCTCGCCAATATCCTCGGCACGCGCGGCGATGTGCTCGGCCGCATCCTGACCTCCAGCCTGTTCAAGAGCCGGCTCGACCGGGCCTTCGGCGACATCGCTTATCGCGGAGCCGAGCGCGCGGCACCGATCGTGACCGACGCCGTAAGGGTCATCGGCATCCAGAATGCGATCGACCTGGTGCGCGGCGGTCCGACCGCTGCGACGAGCTTCCTGCGCGGCCAGATGGGCACGCGGCTGGTCGAGGCGATGGTGCCCGAGCTGGGCACCGCAATGCGCGTCGCCAGCGAGCCTTTGGTGGGCGAACTCCTGGCGGCGGTGACCGGTGTCGATACCGCCCGCATCGCCACGACGTTTGCCGACCGGATCGACGATACCATCTGGCGCGAAATCGGCGTCGAGGAAGCGGCGATCCGCGCCGATCCGGCTTCGACGCGCGACGCCTCGATCATCGCGGTCTTCGGAACCGGCGCGCGTATCTGACCCACCAGCCTTAACTTCTCTGTCCCGTCTCCGGACTTCCCCGATACAGGCCGCGACGATTCGTGCACGTGCGAAAGAACAGTCGCCGGGTTGGGTCTTGGGGTGGCCCCCGTGCGCCCCGCCAGGGACAGGCGGGTTCTACTGTCCGCAAATATCTTCACTGGGCGCGCCTGCCGGACCACCGGCACGCTCGCGAAATAGAACGCCCCGGCCATTGCGCCCTGGGGCGTTTGTTTTCATAGGCTGCGGCCAAGCGTAAATCCGGAGCCCGCAGGCCATGAAGTTCTTTGCCGACACCGCCGACACCGCTGCCATCCGCGAGCTCGCCGAGGCGGGCCTGATCGATGGCGTGACCACCAATCCCAGCCTGATCCACAAGGCGGGGCGCGACTTCATCGAGGTGACGAAGGAAATCTGCGCGCTGGTCGATGGGCCGGTGAGCGCGGAGGTCGTCGCGCTCGATCACCCGACCATGATGCGCGAGGCGGAAACGCTGCGAAAGATCGCCGACAATGTCTGCATCAAGGTGCCGCTGACCATCGACGGGCTCAAGACCTGCCGCGCGCTTACGGGCGATGGGACGATGGTCAATGTCACGCTGTGCTTTTCCGCCAACCAGGCGCTGCTGGCGGCGAAGGCTGGCGCGACTTTCGTGTCGCCGTTCCTCGGCCGGCACGATGACAACGGCTGGGACGGGCTGGACCTCATCCGCGACATCCGCCTGATCTACGACAATTACGATTTCGCCACCGAGATTCTCGCCGCCAGCATCCGCCATTCTGTCCATGTGCTCGAATGCGCGCGCATCGGGGCCGACGTCATGACGGCACCCCCGGCGGTCATCAAGGGGCTCGCCAACCACGTCCTGACCGACAAGGGGATCGAAGGCTTCGTTGCCGACTGGGCGAAGACCGGGCAGACGATTCCCCTCGACTAGTGACCGGCCAGACGCCTCTCGACAGGTTCCGCCATGCGCTGACCGGTGCCAGCCGCGCGCTGGCGCACGAGGCGGAGGTGGAGGTTGCCTGGACCGCCGATGTCCCGGCGCAAGCGGGGCGCAACTTCCGCGTGCCGCTGCCCGGCCGCGCGCTGCCCGAACAGCAGGCGCGCGAGGCGCGCGGCTTTGCCGACAGCTTCGCGCTGAAGCTCAGGCATCACAGCGAAGGTGTCCACGCGAAGGTCGCGCCGCCCGAGCCGATCGCGCGCGCCTGCTATGATGCGATCGAGCAGGCCCGCTACGAGGCGCTGGGCGCGACCGAGATGGGCGGGGTGCGCGGCAATCTCGCCGCCGCGACCGAACAGCGGCTGGCGGGCGATCCGATCCTGCGCGCCGCGAGCGGGGAGGAAGTGCCGCTGCCGACCGCGCTCTCGCTGTTGCTGCGAGAGGCGCTGACCGGCGAGGCGGTGCCGGAGCGCGCCGCTGCGGGCGTCGATTTGGTGCGCGGCTGGATCGAGGAGAAGGCGGGCGGCGACATCGCGGCCCTCGCCCACAAGCTCGGCGATCAGCGCGCCTTCCAGTCGCTGAGCCTCGACCTGCTGCGCCATCTCGAGCTGACCCTGCCCGAGCCGACCGACCCTGCCGACAGCGAGGCGGGCGACGATCAGGACAGTGAGGACCAGCCCGAAGAGGGCGGCGAGGACGAGGATACCGGCGCGGGCGAACCGCAGACCTCCGAGGCGCGCGCCGAGCTGTCCGACGGCGACAGCGACGGCGATGCCGACAGCAAGGAAATCGAGGGCAGCGAGGAGATGGCCGGCGGCGATCCCTCCGACGATGCCGAGGAGGGCATGATGCCCGTCCGGCCCAACCGGCCCTGGACCGAGATCCCCGAAGGCTTCGACTACAAGCCCTATACCGAGAAGTTCGACGAGGTGGTGGGCGCTGAGGACCTGTGCGATCCCGACGAGCTGGAGCGGCTGCGCGCCTATCTCGATAGCCAGCTCGCGGGGCTTCAGGGCCTCGTGACCCGGCTCGCCAACCGCCTTCAGCGCCGCCTCATGGCGCAGCAGAACCGCAGCTGGGACTTCGACCAGGAGGAGGGCCTGCTCGATGCCGCGCGGCTTGCCCGCGTGGTCATCAGTCCCGGCCATTCGCTGAGCTACAAGATCGAGCGCGAAACCGACTTCAAGGACACCGTCGTCACCCTGCTGATCGATAATTCGGGCAGTATGCGCGGGCGGCCGATCAGCATCGCCGCGATCAGCGCCGACATCCTCGCCCGCACGCTCGAACGCTGCGGGGTGAAGACCGAAATCCTTGGCTTCACCACCCGCGCGTGGAAGGGCGGGCAGAGCCGCGAGGTCTGGCTCGCCGATGGGCGCCCCACCAATCCGGGCCGCCTCAACGATTTGCGCCACATCGTCTACAAGCAGGCCGACGAGCCCTGGCGCCGCGCCCGCCGCAACCTCGGCCTGATGATGCGCGAGGGGCTGCTCAAGGAGAACATCGACGGCGAGGCGCTGCTCTGGGCGCACGACCGCCTGCTCCGCCGCCCCGAGGACCGCCGCATCCTGATGGTCATCAGCGATGGCGCTCCGGTCGACGATTCGACGCTCAGCGTGAACCAGGCGGGCTACCTCGAAAGCCACCTGCGCAAGGTAATCGACTGGATCGAAAAGCAATCGCCGGTGCAGCTTTCCGCCATCGGCATCGGGCACGATGTTACGCGGTATTACCGGAAATCGGTGACGATCATGGATGTGGAGCAACTTGGCGGCACGATCATCGAGCAGCTTGCCGGTTTGTTCGAGGCGGAGGGGTGAGCAGCGTCGAGACCGTGGAGTATATCCACTTGCCAGCCGGAGCGGTGCTGCCGGAAACTTGCTCAAAGCCCAGGCGTGTAGTCATCTTGATTGAGGAAAAAGTCGATCCCGCATGGCAAGACGCGGTGTCGCGATGGATCGTCGAATCCGGGTGCCTGTACATGATGGCTTGGGGTCGCGATTGCAGTTCGTGGGACGATAGCGTCGATCATGCCAATCTCGCGCGGTTCGACTACGGTGATGTGCCGGATGACGAGTTCGTCATGACGACATGGCACGATAAAGAGCCGCTGCACGAAGTCTTCTTCCACGCTCGGATGTGCGCATTTCACCCGACGATTGAGATGCCGCTGCTTACAATCCTCGACGTCCGCGAAGATGCTCGCGAGTCCGCAATTCTTGCTCTCCACCAAGCGGTGAAGTCAGGCCTGCTCGACGATACACGGGACGACCCAAGATACCTTCCAATCTGGGAGCGGCTGAAAATCCTGATGAAAATACAATGACAGTTACAGAAGCCGTCGTCACGCGCCGTTCCGTCCGTGCCTTTATCGATCAGCCGGTGGATCGCGAGAAGCTCGCCCGAATCCTTGAAAAGGCGCAGCGCTCTCCCTCGGGCGGGAACACCCAGCCGTGGCACGGCGTCGTGCTTACGGGTGAGCCGCTGCAGCGCCTGTTCGCCCGCGTGGCGCAGGACCTGCCGCGCGGGCGCGAGGCGTTTGCGCCCGAGTATCACGTCTATCCGCCCGAACTCGACGGTGCTTACGAGGCGCGGCGGCGTGGGATCGGGGAGGAAATGTACGGCGCGCTCCAGATTCCGCGCGAGGACAAGATGCAGCGCCTGATGTGGTTCGCGCGCAATTTCCAGGCGTTCGGGGCGCCGGTGCTGATGCTGATCCACACGCCCAGATACATGGGCCCGCCGCAATGGAGCGACATCGGCATGTGGCTCCAGACCGTCGCGCTGCTGCTGCGCGAGGAAGGGCTCGACAGCTGCTTCCAGGAGGCGTGGGCGGTCTATACCCCGCAGATCCGCGAGGTCGTCGCGATCCCCGAGAACCACATCTTCTTCTGCGGCATGGCGATCGGCTATCGCGACCCCGAGGCCCCCGTAAATCTCTTCCCGGTACCGCGCGCGCCCCTGTCCGAATCGATCCGCTGGGAAGGCTTCGACTGAGCCAGGTCCGGCGCGGCCCGAGAATGTCGGTTTTGCGCAAGCCATCGCCTGCCGATCCTCTAAAAAGGCGGGGGCTTCAAACGCCTGCTTAAAAGGCGTAAGCTCCATTTCGAATAAACAATACGACGCGTCGCAGAGATCGAACGTGTGCGCGGCACCCACCGCGCCTGGGGGGACGAGCGATGGCGGTGGCCCGGGGGATGGCGATATTCTGTGCAGGGGCGGTCGCCGCCGCTGTCCCGCAAGCCACGGTGGCGCAGGATCGATCCCCGCTCCTCAGCGACAGCTTCGCGATCGGCAGCTCTGACGGCGTGCTCTGCCAGGTGCAGGACCGCAGCATCGACAATCCCGTCCGCAAGGGCAGCTTCGACCGGAGCTGGGCGGTGGTGTGCCGCGATTCGGCGCTGCCGGTCGCCAATCTGTGGTCATTCCGCGGTCGTGGTGGCAATGCCGCCGAGGCGGTTGTGCCGATGCGGCGCGAGCGTGTCGATTGCACCGACGCGGGCCGCTCGCCGGTCGAGGGGCTGCCCGGTGCGGTGCGGACGAGCTGCCTCCTCGCCGGCAGCAAGCTCGCCTGGTCCACCATCACCCTGCGCCGGGGCGGCGAGGAATGGGTGGCGGAGGGGTTCGGTGCCTACGACAGCGCGACGCTGCTGGCGCTGCGCTCGCTCGTCTCCGACCGCGTTGTGCAGGGAAGGGTCGATGCCGCCAGCACCTCCGTCGGCGATCCGGCGGCGTTTTCCCGCCTCCAGGCCCAGACGCTGAAGCCCGAGCAGGCGCTGGCCGAGGGCTATCGCCGCAATCTCGGCGGCGACTATGCCGAGGCGGAGGCCTATTTCCAGGCCCTGCAGGAGCGGCTGCGGACAGAAAACGACGCCAGCATAGACCCGGTTGAATTCCTCGCCAATCGCGCGCTTCAGAAAAGCAATCTCGGCGATTTCGGCGCGGCGGAGCGGCTCTTCGTCGAGGCCCGCCGGACCGGCTCGGGCGACCCGGTCAACGAGCGCCTGCTCCGCAATTTCGAGGCGATCCACCAGCTCAACCGGGGGCGGCCAGACCGGGCCATCGCACGGCTCGACCGGCAGCTCGCAACCGATTTCGAAGGGCTGCGCACCGATGGCGGCACGCTCGCCATCACCGTGCCGATCGCGGCGCGGCTCAACGCGGACCGCGGCAGCGGCGCGAACCGGATGAATGCCGATGTCGCGCTGACGCCGGGCGAGCGGGCAGCGATCATCGATGCGCAGGCGATGCAGCTGCGCGGCACCGCGCTGCGCCTCATGGGTGAGCTGCCCGAGGCGCGCGCCGCTCTGCTCGCCGCGCAGGCGCAGGCGGTGGACATCCGCGACGGCCGGGTCACGACCACGGCGCGGATGCGCGGGCAGATTCTCGCCGAACTCGCGCTGGTAGAAGAGAAGGTCGGCAGCACGGCCGAGGCGGAGCGCAATCTGCGCGAGGGGCTCGCGCTGGTGCAGGCCCAATATCCCGAACGCCGCGCGGTGGCCGCGGTGCAGGGGCGGCTGGCGAGCTTCCTGCTGCGGAGCGGCAAGGCGGAGGAGGGGCTGGTGCTCTATCGCGGGCTGGTCGATCGCGGGCTGGCGGCGGGCGGGTCCGCGACCGGCTTCGCCAATGAGCTGGTACCCTATTTCCGCGCGCTGGCCGAGCAAATGGATAGCGATCCGCAAGCGGCGAGCGAGTTCTTCACCGCCACCCAGCTCTTGGTGCGGCCCGGTGTCGCGGAAACGCAGGCGGTGCTGGCGCGCGAGCTGTCGGGCGGATCGGGCGAGGCGGCGCGGCTGTTCCGCCAGACCACCGACCTGTCGCGCGAGATCGAGCAGATGCGCGTGCGCTACCTCGCGCTGCGCGACGCCCCCGGGCAGGCGGCGGTGGCCGAGGCGGCGACGGCGCTTGCCGCGCAGATCCGCACGCTCGAGGAAACGCAGGCCGCGGCGCAGGCCAGCCTTGCGGCCTATCCCCAGTATCGCGTCGTTGCGCCCGGCGCGATCGGGCTCGCCGATTTCCAGCGCCAGCTTGGGCCGGGCGAGGCCTATGTCCGCTTCGCCGTGGTCGGAACCGACGTCATGGGGTTCTACGCCGACCGCACCAGCGCGACCGGCTGGCGGACAGCTGTTTCGGTGGTCGATCTGGATACTGCGGTGGACCTGCTCCGCAGCACGATCTCGGTCGAGGAGGACGGGCGCAGTGTCACCTATCCCTTCGATATCGCGCAGGGCCGTAAGCTGTTCGTGGGGCTGTTCGGGCCGGTGGCCGACCTGCTGGGGGCGGTGAAGCATCTCATATACGAGCCCGACGGGGCGCTGCTGCGGCTGCCCGCCGATCTTCTCGTGACCGACGATGCCTCGGTCGAACGCTATCGCCAGCGCACCGCGCGGCCCGATGCCGACGCCTATGACTTCCGCGGCACCGCCTGGCTGGCGCGAGGCCGCATCATCAGCACCGCGACCTCCGCGCGGAGTTTCGTGGATGCGCGCGCGGCGCGGCCCTCGGCGGCGAAGGACCAATATCTCGGCCTCGGCAACAATGTCCCCCTCGGCAGCGATCCGCCGCCGCAGGTCCGCGCCGTGCTGGCGAGCGGCAATGACGAGTGCGGCTGGACCGCGGCAGAATGGAACCGCCCCATCGCGCCGACCGAGCTGGTCGAGGCGAGCCGGGTGGTCGGGCAGGACCGGTCCGAACTGCTCACCGGCGCAGCATTCACCGACACGGCGGTGAAGCAGAAATCCGATCTCGGCAATTTCCGCATCCTGCATTTCGCGACTCACGGGCTGGTGACCCCGCCGCGGCCGAATTGCCCGGTGAGGCCCGCGCTGCTGACCAGCTTCGGCACCACCGGCTCGGACGGGCTGCTGACCTTCGACGAGGTGTTCGATCTCGCGCTCGATGCCGATCTCGTGATCCTCTCGGCCTGCGACACCGCCGGCTCCGCCTCGGTCGAGGCGACGCGCGCGGCGGGCTTGTCGAGCGGCGGTGGCACCGCGCTCGACGGGCTGGTGCGCGCTTTCATCGGGGCGGGCGGGCGCGCCGTGCTCGCCAGCCACTGGCCCGCGCCCGACGATTACCGCGCCACCGAGCGGCTGATGAACGAGATGTTCCGCTTCGGCAGAACCGCCTCGGTCGGGGAGGCGCTCGACCGGTCGCAGGCGCTGCTGATGGACGATGCAGCGACGTCGCACCCCTACTACTGGGCTGGCTTCGCGCTGATCGGCGATGCCACCAAGCCGCTGCTGGCCGCGGCTCCCGCAGCGCCCGCGCAGGTCGCGATGGCGAGCGGGGCGCGTTGACATGATCTGCTCGAAGATCCGCGCCGCGCTTGTGTCGCTTCCGCTGCTGGCGCTCGCCGGCACGGCCTGGGCCCAGACACCGCCGCCCGCGCCGACGCGCGAGGAAGTGCTGCGGCAGGAGTTCGACCGGCAACTGCGGCAGGGCAGCGAGGCAATCGACGCCTCCGACGCCTATGACCGCGCGCCATGCCCGCTGGCCGATCCGAAATTCGCCGGCGTGCGTCTGACGCTGACGTCGGTCAGCTTTGCCGGCGCCGATGCGGTCGAGCCGGGGCTGCTCGACGCCGCCTGGCGCGACTATGCGGGGCGGGACATCGCCGTCTCCGCGATCTGCGACATCCGCGACCGCGCCGCCGCGATCCTGCGCGACAATGGCTACGTCGCCAGCGTCCAGGTGCCGGTCCAGACCATCGAGGGGGGTGCGCTGCGTTTCACCGTGGTGGTCGCGCGGCTGGTCAGCTTCGTGGTTCGCGGCGACGTCGGCCGGTCGGGCGCGATGGTGGGGCGCTACCTCGCGCCCCTGCGCGACCGACCGGTGTTCGACACCCGCGAGGCCGAGCGGGCGTTGCTTCTGGCGCGGCGCGTCCCGGGCCTCGACGTCCGGATGACACTGGCGCGCGCGGCGGGGCCGGAGGTCAAGCCCGGCGATCTCGTCGGCGTGGTCGACGTGATCGAGCGCCGGATCGAGGCCGATCTCGCAATACAGAACTACGGCTCGGACGCGGTGGGGCCGTGGGGCGGGCAGGCGCGGCTGCGGGTGAACGGATTGACCGGGCTTGCCGACCTCACCGAGCTGGGCGGTTTCGCGACGCCCGATTTCGACGAACAGCTCGTGGTGCTGGGGCGGCACGAGTTCGGGCTCGGCGGCGGGGGGCTGCGGCTGGGCCTCGCCGGAGTCCACGCCTGGACCCGGCCCGACGTGCCGGGTGATGCCTTTGATGCCCGGACGCTGGTGATGAACGGCTACGCGACCTATCCGCTGTTGCTGCGGCAGGCGCATTCGCTGGACCTCACCGCGGGGCTCGATGTCGTCGACCAGCATATCCGCTTCGACGGCGATCCCTTCTCGCGGGACCGGCTGCGCGTGCTGACGCTGGCGCTCGAGAGCCGCGCCACCGACGCGGCCAGCGTCGTGGGCACCAACGGGTTCAGCATCTCCGAGCCGCGCCTCGCCAGCCGCGCGCGGATCGAGCTGAGGAAGGGCATCGCCGCGCTTGGCGCGAGCGAGGACTGCGGCCCGGCTCCGGCACTGGTCCGATGCAGCGGGGCGGGGGTCGTGCCGATCTCGCGCCTCAATGCCGATCCGCAGGCCTTCCTTGTCAGGGGTGAGGGTGAGGTGTCGTTCCGGCCTGCACGGGGCGTGGCGGTCATTGCCCGACCGCGCTTCCAGTACACCGACGACAACCTGCTCCCTTACGAGCAGTTCTCGGGCGGCAATTTCACCGTCGGGCGCGGCTACGATCCGGGCGCGGCGACCGGCGACCGCGGCTTCGGCAGCCAGCTGGAGGTGGCGGTCGGCTCGCTCGAGCCGCGGACGCCGACGGGCAGCGCGGTGCAGGGCTTCGCCTTCTACGACAGTTTCAACGCCTGGTATGCCGACGCGCCGGGCGTCAATCAGCTGAACTCGCTGGGCGGCGGGGCGCGGATCAACTTCCGCCGCCGCGTCTATGGGGAGCTGCTGGCGGCAGTGCCGCTGGAGGCCGCGCCGCTGGCGGGCCGCAAGGGGGGTGTCCGCATTCTCCTTAACCTCGCCGTGCGGCTGGGATCCTAGATGGGAAAGGGTTGGGGCATGACGACGCCATCATTCGGGCACGGGGCGCAAGTCTCGCACGGCGCACTTGCCGCAGCGCTTCTGGTGGCGGCGAGCGGGCCCTCGCCAGCCGGGGCGCAGACTATCGCGCCGCGCGTCTCGCCTACCGAGGCAGCGCAGGGCACCTTCACCTCCGCCACCGCCGGGTTCCAGTCGCGCTCGGGCACGCTCGATGTGGTGCAGGTGCGCGGGGACAGCGTGCTGACGTGGAGCACTTTCGACACGCAGCCGAACGGCGGCGCCTTCGGCAATGCCCATGTCGATTTCCTGCCGCAGGGCACCGAGCTTCGGTTCGAGGGGACGGGCGGGGCGTTCACTGCGATCAACCGCGTGCTGACGGTGCCCGATAGGGGCGGGGCCTATCGCCCGATCGCGGTGCAGGGCCGGGTCACCAGCTTCCTGAGCCCCGGCGGCGCCCGCGGCGGCGATGTCTGGTTCTACAGCCCCGGCGGCATCCTCGCGACCGGCACCGCGGCGTTCAACGTCGGCAGCCTCGTCCTCAGCGCCAGCGACATCACCAGTTTCGCCCGCACCAATTTCGCGCGGACGGCGGATTTCGTCGGCGCAGCCAGTCCGACTTCGCGCGTGACGCTGCAAGCGGGCGCGAGCGTCAACCTGCCCGACGAGCGCAGCAGCCTCGTCATCTTCGCGCCCAGCATCGAGCAGGGCGGGTCGGTCGCGGTCAACGGCTCGGTCACCTATGCGAGCGCAGTCGCGGGCGGGTTGTCGCTCGCCAACGACGGCAGCGTCAGGGTCACGGTGACGACGCAGGCGCCGGCGGGCAATGAAATCCGCCACACCGGGACGACGACCGGACCGGCGACCACCGCAACGCTGAACCTCGCCATCTTCGACCCGCATGTCGTGGAGTTTCTCTCCGGCGACGATATCGGCGTGCTGCTGTCGGGCGCGATCGGCTATGCCCCCGCGACGGACGCCAATCTGATGCCCAACGGTTCGATCCAGCTGACCGCGGGCCCGGTGACGGTCGGCGGTGGCCTCACGCTGAGCTCCGACATCGCGATCACGAGCGCGAGCCCTCTCGTAATGACCGCGGGCGCAGGCGAGACGATCCGCGCGGGCAGCGACATCGACGGCGGCTATCGCCTGACCGTGACCGCCCCCGGCGCGACGCTGACCGCGGCGGCGGGCGGCGTCATCGACCTCGACGGCGACCTGCTCGTAAGCGATCCGATGCGCAACGCCGCCTTCGTGCTGACCACCGAGGCGGCGGCGGGCGGCCAGCCGGGCGGGCGGTTGCGCATCGGCGGGCGCGCCGTGCTGGATGCTGTCGGTGGTGGCCCCGCCACGGGCACGATCGCGATCCGCGACCGCACTACCGACGCGGGCGCGGGGATGCAGTTCGGACGGCTGGTGGCGGACGCGCTCGCCGCTTCGCCCGGCGCATCGCCGACGCTGACGGTCGAGACGGCGGGAAACACCATCCTCGTCGATCAGGCGGCGGAGCTGTCGGGCGACGGCATCGCGTTCGCCTTCACTGGCGGCAGCGGCCTCAGGGCCGGGACGCTGCTGCTGGATGCGGGACCGGGCGGGATCGCGCTGGGCCGCACGGGCGGCGTGGGGCTCGCCACGCTGGAAGCCCTCGGCCAGGTCGATGGCTATGCGCTTGGCGACATCGTTGGCGACACCGGGACACGGCTCGTCGCCGGGGCCGGCCTGTCGCTCCGCTCCGCAGAGGGCGGCATCGCGCTGGCAAACCTTGCCAGCAACGGGTCGGCCGAGATCACCGCCGCGCGCGATGTCCGGCTTGGCAATGCCGCCGTCGCCGCCGACCCCGCTTCGCCCGGCAGCCTGACGGTGCGCGCGGGCTATCACGGGATCGCTCTTGCCTATTCCTATGATCCGGAAGCGATTGTCGATCTCTCGGGCACAGTCACCACGCAAGGTGCGCTGCTGGTCGAAGCCGGCGGGTTCGCCCGCTTCCTGACGGGGAGCGCGGTGGAGGCAGGCGAAGGGATCGTCGTGCGCACCGGTGACGACAGCCTCGTCGAGAGCGGGGCGAGCCTGATCTCGCGCCGCGATCCGGCTTTCGGCGACGGCATCGCGCTGCTCGCGGGCGACATCAACTTCGGCCCCAATGTGGGCGATCTCAGCGGACCGATCACGACCCCGATCGCATCGCTGCGGGTGTTCGGCACCCTCGACAGCCTCGGCGGCGGCGGCGTGCTGCTGACCGGCGACGCCGTCGATGCGACCGGCAGCATCATCCGTAGCGGCGCGCTGACGGTCGATGTTACCGACACCCCGTTCTTCGGGCCTTTCAGCAGTGATGCGGGGCTGTTGCGTGCTGCTTGCACGCAGGGCAGCGCCTGCCTCGGCGCGGTCGCGGCAAGCGGCGACGTGCTGATCGGCCTCAACAGCCCGGGCGACCTGATTTCGCTGACGCTCGGATCGCTGGACATGACCGGCGACGTCCTGGGCGTACAGATGCGCGAGGGGATGGAACTGGGCA
>JAJYQP010000101.1 GCA_021794525.1 Pseudomonadota bacterium
ATATGACGGGTGCCTCGGGTCGTTGGGGGGCTGGACGATGATTGCGATTTTGAGGACGGCAGCGCTGGCGGCAACGGCCATCGGCGGCGCGCTGGTGGCGGGCCCGGCGTTCACGCAAGGCGGCGGTCCGGTGGCGCGCTACACGCTCGACGCCGGCACCATCGGCGGCATGGGCGCAATGGCCCGCGGCGGCGGCGGCATGGGCGCGGCCATGGCGATGATGCGCGGCGGCGGCGGCCCGGCGCATGAGCTTGTGCTGCGGCTCGGCTCTACCCGCACGCCCACCGGCGGCGCTCCGCAGGCGACCCATTTCCTGCCGCAGACCGCGCGCTTCGGCCCATCGCTGCCGCTCTACACCCCGCCGCCCGGCAGGACCGAGGTCGGGAGCTATGGCGGACAGATGCCCAAGGGGCGGTTGCTGCTGTTCTGGGGCTGCGGCGAGCACGCGCCTGCCGGCCAGCCGGTGGTGATCGATTTTTCGAAGATGGCCAAGGGCCAGGTGCCGCCCGGCCTGTTCGCCCAGGCGGTCGCGGTGGCCGATCAGTGGCGTATCACGCAAGCCGGATCGAAGAGCTACGGCGAATGGCCCAATCCGGAAGATCCCAAGCCCGTGCCCGGCAACGCCAGCCTGCTGGGAGCGCACAAGGTGACGGGGAACTACACGCCGGACATCGCCTTCACTCTCGACCAGGACTTCATGGCACCGATCAGGATGTCGAGCCGCGAAACCGGCGCGGGCGCCCATGCGATGAGCTGGAACGCGGTGCCCGCGGCCACCGGCTATTACGCCTGGACGATGAGCGCCAGGGGCACCGACCGGAAGGGCGATGCGATGGAGATGGTCTGGTGGACCTCATCCGCCTCGCAGCAGTTCGGCGGGCCGATGTGGGACTGGCTCTCGCCCGCCGCCGTGGCGAAGCTGATCGGCGCGAAGACGGTCATGCCGCCAAGCCAGACCAGCTGCACCGTCCCGGCCGAAGTCGTGAAGGCGAGCGGCGAGGCGATAATGGCCAGCCTGTACGCCTATGGGCCGGAGCGGAACTTCGCCTTCCCGCCCCGCCCGGCCAACGCCAAGACGCCGTGGAAGCCGGAATGGATCGCACGGGCGCGGTTCCGCTCCATGAGCATGAATATCCTCGGCATGGACATGGGCGCGATGGGCGGCGCGATGGGCGGCGCGATGGGCGGCATGGGCAGCGGCGGTTATGGCGACGCGGACGAGGCCGACGGGGAAGGCAGCGCATCCGCGCGCCAGCCCGCCAAGCCGAAATGCGGCAAGGGCCTCGGCGCGATCGCCAGGCGCGCCGCGGGCCTGTGCGAATAGCGGTTGCGGCGCGTCGCCGTCAGGTGCGGCGCGCCGGGTCGAAGCCGTCGTAGAGCGTGAAATAGAGCTCGCGCAGGGTAAGCGGCTTGCACTCCTCGGGCGCTGCCACCGATGTCGGGTCCGCAAGGCCGGTGTAGCGGATCTGCAGCGCCTCCTCCCGGCTCGTCGGCGTTGCGGGCGCAGGCGCTGGTTCCGCGGCCACCTCCACGCACGGCTCCCTGGCCAGCATCTCGACGGGAAACTCCTCTGTGAGTGCGATGCCGATTTCGCTATCGCTCCTCCAGCGGGCGACGCCGCGGAAATCGCCCGTCTTTTCGAGCGAAAGCACCACCTCGCCGCCCGGAGCGAGCAGCAGCGGATCGGCAATCGAGACGAGCGCGCCGGTGCGCGAGATGTTGCGGATGCGGGCGACCACCGTGTCTTCGCCCGCAGTGAGCTTGCCCAGCCACAGCAGCGTGTGCCGCTTTGCAAGGGCGCGGCGTTCCGCATCGACGACCGGCGCAGCGCGGCCGCTGTTTTCGCCCTGGTCGCGCCGGATGGTTGCGATCACCAGCTTCTGCACGCCAGCCTCGGCGATGATCGAGGTTTCGGCCAGAAACTCGAAGCCGACCCGATCCTCCCTCACCCAGCGCACGCCCATCGGGATCGGCGCGCATCCGCCGATCGCGACAGGCAGGGCTGCACCGATCCGAAGCGGCGGCACCTTGCCGGGAAATGCCACCATCAGCCCGTTCGAGGAGAGGTTCAAAGCATCGCAATCGATCATGCGGCGGCCACCCTGGATTGTCGCCGTAAGGTCGGGCGTCACGCAGCGATCCTCGTTGCGCTGGTGCGAGCGTCGCTGTTGGGCCCTCGGGATCGCGACCTGCATCAACCCGCCGTCTTCGCCGGATGGTTCGCGCCGAACCTTGCGGACGAGAATTACCTCCGCGCGCGAGACTTCCTCTTCGACCGGAACTTCCGGTGCGCGCTGCCAGAACGACATTCGACCTCCGTTATTTTTCCGGGGCCTAGCGAGCGGGGTGTTAAGATTGACCTACGCGTTCGCGCGGGCTCTACTCCTGCGGCACCTCGTCGAAGCGGTCGGGCACATACATACTCTCGGGCACCGGCTGGCGGCGATAGTTCTCGTGCCGGACACGCGCGGGGAGGCGCGGCGATTCGCGCATCACATCGCCGTAATCGACCTGCGCCAGCAGGTGGGAAATGCAGTTGAGCCGCGCGCGGCGCTTGTCGTCCGCCTCCACGATCCACCACGGCGCCTCCGCGATATGGGTGCGCTCGAGCATGATCTCCTTGGCGCGGGTGTAATCCTCCCACCGGCGGCGCGCCTCGATGTCCATCGGGGAAAGTTTCCACTGCTTGAGCGGATCCTCGATCCGCAGGCGGAAGCGGTATTCCTGCTCCTCGTCGCTGATCGAGAACCAGTATTTTATGAGGATGATGCCGGAGCGAACCAGCATCCGTTCGAACTCGGGCGCGGTGCGGAAGAACTCCTCGTATTCCTCGTCGGTGCAGAAGCCCATCACCCGCTCGACCCCGGCGCGATTGTACCAGCTGCGGTCGAACAGCACCATTTCGCCGGCGGCGGGCAGGTGCTGGACGTAACGCTGGAAATACCACTGGCTGCGTTCGCGATCTGTCGGGGCGGGCAGGGCGACGACCTTGCACACGCGCGGCGAGAGGCGCTGGACGATCCGCTTGATCGCACCGCCCTTGCCGGCGGAGTCGCGCCCTTCGAAAACCACCACGACCTTCAGCCCCTGGTCCTGGATCCAGTCCTGCAGCTTCACCAGCTCGTGCTGGAGTCGAAACAGCTCGGTGAAATACGTCGTGCGGTCGAGCGTGGAACGGCGCACTTCCGGGCTGTCGTCGAGCGGCGCCATGTCGGCGACCGCCTCCGCGATCTCGAGCTCCAGCTCTTCCTCGATATCGTCGAGCCGCTCGGCGCGCGCTTTTTCCTCATCGAAAGGTCGGGTCATGGATACCGCGTATGACTGTCTCGTTGCATATCGGTGACGATCGCTCGAAAGGGATTGTCTAGCCCTCGGAAATGCACGACGCGCTGGTTTCCTGCAACCAGATAGCGGACGATGCCCGACCAATCATCCGACACGCGCCGCGCAATCATCGACGTGGGATCGAATTCGGTCCGGCTGGTGATCTACGAAGGGCCGGCGCGCACGCCGTTCGAGGTGCACAACGAGAAGGTGCAGGCGCGCCTGGGCCGGAGCCTGCCGGATACGGGCGCGATCGACGCGGACGCCTACGACCGGGCCCTTGCTGCCTGCCGCCGCTTCAAGGCGCTGCTCGATGCGACCAAGGTGGAGACCGTGCGCACCGTCGCCACCGCCGCCGCGCGCGAGGCGGTCAACGGACCGGACTTCCTGCGCGACCTCGCAGGCACCGGGCTCTCGGTCGAACTGCTCAGTGGCGATGCCGAGGCGGAGGCGTCGGCGGCGGGGGTGGTGTCCGCCTTCCCCGGCGCGCGCGGCATCGTGGGCGACCTTGGCGGCGGCAGTCTCGAACTGGTGGCCTTGGGGAGCGAGGGGATCGGTCGGTGCTCCAGCTTCCCGCTCGGGGTGCTGCGTGTGCCTGCCGCGCGGGAACGGGGCGACAAGAGCTTCGCCGCCAAGGTCCGCACCATGCTGCGCGAGGACGGCTGGCGCAAGGCGAAGGCGGGCCGCGATTTCTATCTCGTCGGCGGGTCGTGGCGCGCGCTCGGCCATCTCGACATGCATCTCACCCAGAGCCTGCTGCCGGGCGTGCACGGCTATGCCTTCCCGTTCGCGCGGCTGAAACCGCTGCGCAAGGCGATCGCGGAGCTGGGCCCGCGCGAGATGCGCGCGGTACCGGGCCTTTCCGCCTCGCGCATCTCAACGCTCGACGATGCGGCTGCCCTGCTCGAAGCGGTCGGCGGGGTACTCGAAATCGAGCGGCTGGTGGTCTCGGGCTTCGGGCTGCGCGAAGGTCTGCTCTACCAGGCGCTCGGAGTGCATGGGCGCGGGGAAGACCCCCTGCTCGCAGCCATCGTCGATTACGCCCAGCGCCGCGGCAATCCGCGCTGGAGCGGGGACGCGGTCGACACCTGGATCGCGGGGCTGTTTTCGAACGATGACGCCGCCGCCCGCCGCATCCGCCGCGCCGCCTGCCACCTCGCCGGTGCGGACCTTCACCCGCTCCAGGAAACGCGGGCGCGGTACGGGGCCGAGCTGGCGTGGCTGGGCGGCTGGGTGGGGATCACCGCCATCGATCGTGCGCTGCTGGCACAGGCGATCTGGATCGCCTGGGGCGGGAAGGGCGCTTGCCCGCTCGTCGCCCCGCTGCTCGGCGTGGCCGAGCTGGCGCAGGCGCGGGCCTGGGGCGAGGCGATCCGGCTGGTCGAACGCCTGACCGGCGGCACGAGCGATGTCCTCGCTCACGCGCGGATCGAGCTGGAGGGCGATCGACTGATTCTGCAGCTTGCGCACAGCTGCGCCGAGCTGGGCGGCGGGGTCGCGGGAAAGCAGCTGGCGACACTTGCCGAAACGCTCGGCAAGACCGCGGACGTGCGCGCCGCCTGAATACGAAACGGCGCCCGGAACGCTCCGGACGCCGTTCTTGCTTGCCCTACCGCTTCGCTGCTTGAGGGCGGTTTTGGTTGCCCTATCGCTTCGCTGCTTGAGGGGGTTATTGCTTCCCCCATCGCTTCGCTGCCAGGGCGGTCCTTCTTACATACTGTAATACATATCGAATTCGACCGGGCACGGGGTGGTTTCCATGCGGAGCACCTCCTCCCACTTCAGCTCGGCATAGGCGTCGATCTGGTCCTTGGTGAAGACGTCGCCCTTCAGCAGGAAGGCGTGGTCGGCCTCGAGGCTCTCCAGCGCCTCGCGCAGCGAACCGCACACGGTCGGCACGTCGGCGAGTTCGGCCGGGGGCAGGTCGTAGAGGTTCTTGTCCATCGCCTCGCCCGGGTGGATCTTGTTCTGGATGCCGTCGAGGCCCGCCATCAGCAGCGCCGCATAGCAGAGATAAGGGTTGGCCATCGCGTCGGGGAAGCGGAACTCGACCCGCTTCGCCTTTTCGCCCGCGCCGTAGGGTATGCGGCACGATGCCGAGCGGTTGCGCGCCGAATAGGCGAGCAGCACCGGCGCCTCGAAGCCCGGCACCAGCCGCTTGTAGCTGTTGGTGGTCGGGTTGGTGAAGGCATTGAGCGCCTTGGCGTGCTTGATGACGCCGCCGATGAAGTAGAGGCAGGTGTCCGACAGGCCCGCATAGCCATTGCCCGCGAAGGTCGGCTTGCCGTCGGCCCAGATCGACATATGGGTGTGCATGCCGCTGCCGTTGTCGGCCTTTATCGGCTTGGGCATGAAGGTCGCGGTCTTGCCATAGGCATGAGCGACCTGATGCACCACGTACTTGTAGATCTGCATCTGGTCGGCGGTGTGGACCAGCGTCGAGAAGGTGAGCCCGAGCTCGTGCTGCGCGGCGGCGACCTCGTGGTGGTGCTTGTCGCAGTTCAAACCCATCTCGATCATGGTCGAGACCATCTCGCCGCGGATGTCGACGGCACTGTCGACCGGGGCGACGGGGAAATAGCCGCCCTTGGCGCGCGGGCGGTGCGCCATGTTGCCGCTCTCGTATTCCTTGCCGGTGTTGGTCGGCAGCTCGATGTCGTCGATGGCATAGCCCGACCCGGCGTAGCCATCCTCGAAGCGGACGTCGTCGAACATGAAGAATTCGGCTTCCGGGCCGACATAGACGGTGTCGCCGATGCCGGTCGACTTGAGGAAGTTCTCGGCGCGCTTGGCGGTGGTGCGCGGATCGCGCGAATACCAGTCGCCGGTCGAAGGTTCGACGATGTCGCAGAACAGGATCATCATCGGCTCGGCGCTGAAGGGATCGATATAGACCCGTTCCAGATCGGGCTTCAGGATCATGTCGCTTTCGTTTATGACCTTCCAGCCGGCAATCGAGGAGCCGTCGAACATGAGGCCGTCCTCGAGCTGATCCTCGTCGAGGGTCTTGGCCACCATGGTCAGGTGCTGCCACTTGCCCTTGGGATCGGTGAAGCGCAGGTCCACCCATTCGATGCCATCGTCCTCGATCTGCTTCAAAACCTGCTTGGCACTCGACATGGAACTTTCCTTTTTCAGTTCCCCGCCCGCTTGCGGGAGGGGCTAGGGGAGGGTTTGTGGGTTCGGCGCCGTTGCAGGCCCTCCCCCGGCCCCTCCCGCAGGCGGGAGGGGAGAAACACTAGATAGCGTCGTCGTCGCGTTCGCCGGTGCGGATGCGCAGCGCGCTTTCGATGGCCGACACGAAGATCTTGCCGTCGCCGATCCGGCCCGTCTGGGCGGCGGCGGCGATGGCCTCGACGGTGCGTTCGGCGAGTGTGTCGGCGACCACGACCTCCAGCTTCACCTTGGGCAGGAAGTCCACGACATATTCGGCGCCGCGATAGAGCTCGGTATGGCCCTTCTGCCGGCCGAAGCCTTTCGCCTCGGTCACGGTGATGCCGGACACGCCGATCTCGTGCAGCGCTTCCTTCACCTCGTCCAGCTTGAACGGCTTGATGATCGCCTCGATCTTCTTCACGTCGCCCCTCGCTGTAATATGGCGGTCTGCTGCGGGCGCCCGCCCGATCCCGGCCGCGCCCTCGCGCGAGGGTTTTCCAAGAATCGTGCCAAGCGATGCCGGTTGGCCTAGAGCATGTGGCGCAGCGTGCAAGGGCAGTCGCGCGCAAGAATCGACAAGCGGCGAGATCGTCGTGCGCAATTGCTGAGAGAGCCGCCACAGCCGTGCCCGCCGACCGGGCAGGCGCTGCCCATATTTTAGGCAATCGGTAGCCGAAGGCCGACGGTTTCGGGCAAGCCGCACATCAGGTTCAGCGACTGGATCGCAGCCCCGCTCGCCCCCTTGCCGAGATTGTCGAGCACCGCGACGAGCCGCGCGTGCCAGCCGCCTTCGTTGCCCAGCACGAACAGGCTCATCGCGTCGCTGCCGTGGTCCTCGCAGCGCAGGACGATCTCGCCGGGCACATTGTCGCGCTCGGCGACGGCGATCACGGGCGAGCCTTCATAGAATGCGGCGAGTTCCTCGCGCAGCGCGTCGGCGGTGACTTCCCCCGGCATCGCGCCGACATGCAGCGGCACCTCGACCACCATGCCACGATAGGCGGGGACCACGGCGGGCGCGAAGATAACGCCATGCGCGAGACCTGCGTGCTGCTTCATTTCGGCACGGTGCTTGTGCTCGAGCCCCAGCGCATAGCTGC